>NZ_JBDJKU010000002.1:0-136783 GCF_039673015.1 Stenotrophomonas sp. TWI1409 | reverse complement strand
ACCGCAGGCAGCCCGTGAGGCGCCAGCCTGCCGGCCAGCGGCCGGCACTACCACCCTGCCGCTTTATAGTTTACAATTCGCCTACCTTTATCAGGCTAAGCCCGCGTCCCGACGCGGGTTTTTTTCATGTTACCCTTCGGGCCATCAGCGGCCCGATTCCATTGGAGACATCCCATGGCGCTGGAGCGCACCCTTTCGATCATCAAGCCGGACGCCGTTGCCAAGAACGTCATCGGCGAAATCTACGCCCGCTTCGAGAAGGCCGGCCTGAAGGTCGTGGCCGCCAAGTACAAGCAGCTGTCGCGCCGTGAAGCCGAAGGCTTCTACGCCGTGCACCGCGAGCGTCCGTTCTTCAACGCGCTGGTCGAGTTCATGATCTCCGGCCCGGTGATGATCCAGGCCCTGGAGGGCGAGAACGCCGTCCTGGCCCACCGCGACCTGCTGGGCGCCACCAACCCGAAGGAAGCCGCTGCGGGCACCATCCGCGCCGACTTCGCCGAATCCATCGATGCCAACGCCGCCCACGGCTCGGACTCGGTCGAGAATGCCGCGATTGAAATCGCCTACTTCTTCGCCGCCACCGAAGTCGTTTCGCGCTGAGAGTAATGCCGTGAACGAGGTCGTACAGTCCCCCGCCATCCAGCCGCTGCCGAAGTCGGCACCCACGGCTGGCAAGCAGAACCTGCTCGACCTCGATCGCGCGGGCCTGGAGAAGTTCTTCGTCGAGGTTCTCGGCGAGAAGAAGTTCCGTGCCCATCAGGTGATGAAGTGGATCCACCATCGCTACGTCACCGACTTCGATGAAATGACCGACCTCGGCAAGGTCCTGCGCGCCAAGCTGCAGGCCCATGCCGAGGTGCTGGTTCCCAACATCGTGTTCGACAAGCCCTCCGCCGACGGCACCCACAAGTGGCTGCTGGCGATGGGCGTGGATGGCAAGAACGCCATCGAGACCGTGTACATCCCGGACAAGACCCGCGGCACGCTGTGCGTGTCCTCGCAGGTCGGTTGCGGCCTGAACTGCACGTTCTGCTCCACTGCCACCCAGGGCTTCAACCGCAATCTGACCACCGCCGAGATCATCGGCCAGGTGTGGGTTGCCGCACGCCACCTGGGCAACGTGCCGCACCAGATGCGCCGCCTCACCAACGTGGTGATGATGGGCATGGGCGAGCCGCTGATGAATTTCGACAACGTCGTGCGCGCCATGAGCGTGATGCGCGACGACCTGGGCTACGGCCTGGCCAACAAGCGCGTGACCCTGTCGACCTCCGGCCTGGTGCCGCAGATCGACCGCCTGTCTGCCGAAAGCGACGTGTCGCTGGCGGTGTCGCTGCATGCGCCGAACGACGCGCTGCGCGAGACCCTGGTGCCGCTCAACAAGAAGTATCCGATCGCCGAGCTGATGGCCTCGTGCGCACGCTACCTGCGCGCCAACAAGCGCCGCGAATCGGTCACCTTCGAATACACCCTGATGAAGGGCATCAACGACAAGCCCGAGCATGCCCGCGAGCTGGCCCGCCTGATGCGGCAGTTCGACAACGCGGTGCAGGCCAAGGATTCGGGCAAGGTCAACCTGATTCCGTTCAACCCGTTCCCGGGCACCCGCTACGAGCGTTCGGAAGAAGCGCATATCCGTGCCTTCCAGAAGATCCTGCTCGACAGCAACGTGCTGACCATGGTCCGCCGCACCCGTGGCGACGACATCGACGCCGCCTGTGGCCAGCTCAAGGGCCAGGTGATGGACCGCACCCGCCGCCAGGCGGAGTTCAACAAGACGCTGCAGGCGGGGAAGGGGAGCGATGCCGCGGCCTGACCGCCTCTGGCTGGTTCTGTTCGCAGGCATGCTGGCCGTTGCGGTCGGCGGCTGCAAATCCCATCCAAAGGCCAAGCTGGGCCCCAGCGAGGCGCCGGTCTACTCGGTCCGTGATCCGGACAGCGTGCGGCGCCAGGTGCGCCTGCAGGACCTGCTGGCCCTGGCCGCCCGCGACATGCAGGTGGGCAACCTCGATGCGGCCGAACGCAAGGCGCGCGAGGCGCTGAAGCTGGCCCCCGAGTCGCCCGATGCGCTGGTGCTGCTGGCCGGCATCGACGAGCGCCGTGGCCGGACCCAGCAGGCTGGCGAGAGCTTCCGCAGGGCTGCCGAGCAGGCGCCGCAGCGCGGGGACATTCTCAACAATTACGGCGCGTGGCTGTGCCAGCAGGGCCGGCCGGCCGAGTCGCTGGTCTGGTTCGATCGTGCGCTGCAGGCGCCGGGCTACGCCACGCCGGCCGAGTCCCGGGCCAATGCCGGGGGCTGTGCGCTGGACGCCGGCCAGTTCGAACGTGCCGAGCGCGACCTGCGTGCGGCGCTGGCAACGCTGCCGGGAAACCCGGTCGCGCTGGAGGCGATGGCCCAGCTCAGCTTCCGCCAGGGCCGCTTCATGGAGGCCCGGGCCTTCGCCGAACGTAGGATTGCGGCTGCACCCGCAACGCGTTCCGTGTTACAACTTGCGTCTCAAATCGAAGCGCGGCTGGGAGATCGGGCGGCATCTGACCGCTATCTTCAGCGCATTCGACAGGAATTTCCGCAGGAAGCGGGCTCCTAACTCCAGGGTTGATGCATTGTGATTGATGACCAGACTGTGAGCGCTCTCGAGACTGCGGCCGGCTGCGGCAGCCGCCTGCGCCAGGCCCGCGAGGCGGCCGGACTGACCCTCGAAGATGTCGGCTCGCGCCTGCGCATGCCGGTCCAGGTGGTCAAGTCGCTGGAAGAGGAACAATGGCAGAAGCTGGGGGCGCCGGTGTTCGTGCGCGGCCAGCTGCGCAGCTACGCGCGCCTGCTGGACGTGGATGTGAGCCAGCTGCTGGAGCAGGCCCAGGTCGGCCCGGTGGTTCCGCCCACCCTGGTCAGCCATACCCATACCCCGCGTGCGCGCCGCATTGCCGAGAATCTCGGCCGTCGCGTGCTGTATGTCGGTATCACCGCGGTGCTGGCGGTGCCGGTGTGGTTCGCCACCCGTGGTCATTTTGATGGCAGTGCGACGCCGTCGCCGAACACCGCTTCGCTGGACGCGATCCCGGCCGCTGTGCCGGTGACCCCGTCTGCCGCCGGCGTCGAGCCGGCCGCCGTGGCTGACGTGGCGAGCGCCCCGGCCAGCAAGCCGGCCGCCACCCCATACGTAGCCTCGCTGGCCCCGGTGCCGCGTTCAGCCCCGGCACCAGCGGCTGCCGCCAACACGCTGGACATGCAGTTCAGCGGCGACAGCTGGGTCGATATCGGCGGCCCGGACGGCGCTACCGTCGAGAAGGCGCTGATCAAGTCCGGCGAGAGCCGCAGCTTCACGCCGGGCCAGGTGACCCGGGTGACCCTGGGCAACGCCTCGGCGGTCCAGGTTCAGCAGAACGGCGCTATCGTCGATCTGACCCCCTACCAGCGAGCCAACGTGGCACGCTTTCAGGTATCCTCTGAAGGCTCCGTAGTCCCGGTTTCGCACTGAGGCGCGGTTTCACCACCTTCGATTAATCCCAATGGTCCCTCCCGATGGGCGGGGCGAGAGTACGCATGGCGATCGACGATCTGCTCGACGAGCACGAACAAAGTGAACGCGTCCGCAGCTGGCTGCGGAAGAATGGCGCCAGCATCCTCGGTGGCGTAGTCATCGCCATCGGTGCCATTGCCGGTTGGCAGTGGTACCAGAAGGATCAGGGCGGCAAGCTGGCCTCGGCCAATGTCGAGTACCAGAAGGCACTCGTTGGCCTGCAGCAGAACAAGCTCGACGACGCCTCCAAGGCGGTCAAGGCGCTCGAAGCTGGCCCGTCCAGCATCTACGGCGACCTCGCGGCGCTGCAGCTGGCCAAGGCCCAGGTCGACGCCGGCAAGAACGAAGAAGCCCTGGCCACCCTGCGCGGCGTGAAGGTCGAAGGTGACCTGCAGCGCGTGGTCGACCAGCGTGTGGCCCGCCTGCTGGTGGCCACCGGCAAGAGTGACGAGGCGATCAAGCTGCTGGGCAGCGCCACCGACAGCAGCAGCCTGGAAATCCATGGCGACGCGCTGATGGCGCAGGGCAAGCGTGATGACGCCCGAGGCCAGTACGAGAAAGCGCTGAAGTCGCTGGACGTGGCAGCGCCGCAGCGGCGCCTGCTGGAAACCAAGGTTATGGACGCCGGCGGCACCGTTGCCGCCCCTGCGGAGTCGGTTTGATGAGTCAGAAGGTCATGATCACCCGCGTCGCCACCGTGCTCCTGATGGGCATGGCCCTGACCGGCTGCAGCACCGTGAAGGGCTGGTTCGCCGGCAAGGACGCGGCCGCGAAGAAGGCACAGGAACCGGCTGAGCTGGTCAAGTTCGAGCCGACCCTGAAGGTCAACAAGGCCTGGTCGGTCAACCTCGGCAAGGGCGAGCGCCGCATCGGCGTGCGCCAGGGCCCGGCCGTGGCCAACGGCCACGTGTTCGCTGCGGCACTCACCGGTGGCGTGCACGCCATCGACCTGCAGACCGGCAAGAAGGTCTGGACCTGGGAGCCGAAGAAGGAAAAGAAGAAGGCCAAGCTGCGCCTGTCCGGCGGCCCGGGGGTCGGTGAGAACCTGGTCGTGATCGGCACGCTTGATGGCCAGGTCATCGCCCTGGACATCAACGATGGCAGCGAGAAGTGGCGCGCCCGTGTTCCGGGTGAAGTCATCGCCGCGCCGGCCATCGCCCAGGGCGCGGTCTACGTGCGCAGCAATGACGGCCGCATCACCGCGTTCGATGCCGGCAACGGCACCCAGAAGTGGTTCAACCCGAGCGAGCTGCCGGCGCTGACCGTGCGTGGCAACGCGCCGGTGGTGACCGGCCCGGGCGTGCTGTTCATCGGCAAGGACGAGGGCGCGGTTGCCGCCCTGGCCCAGCAGGATGGCCGCACCCTGTGGGAACAGAATGTGGGCAACGGTGAAGGCCGTACCGAGCTGGAGCGCATGGCCGATGTCGACGGTGCGCCGGTGCTGGATGGCAATACCCTGTTCGTGAGCAGCTTCAAGAACCAGACGATGGCCATCGAAGGCCCGACCGGTCGCCCGCTGTGGGCGCGCGACCATGGCGGTGCCGGTGGCGTGGCGGTCTCGTCTGGCAATGTGTTCGTCACCGACAACAAGGGCGGCGTGTTCGGCCTGGACAAGGCCAGCGGCGCGGCGATGTGGTCGCAGACCGCACTGGCCCGTCGCTCGCTGACCGGCCCGGCACTGCACGGCGACTACGTCGTGGTCGGCGACTACAAGGGATACGTGCACTGGCTGCAGACCTCCGATGGTGCGATGGCGGCACGGGCAAAGAGCGGCGGTGACGCCCTGCTGGCCCAGCCAATCGTCGTAGACGGGGTGCTGCTGGTGCAGAACGTTGATGGCAAGCTGACCGCCTTCCGGTTGGCAAATTAAAAATTGGAGTAATCGCGATGCTGCCTTTGGTCGCCCTGGTTGGACGGCCGAATGTCGGCAAGTCGACTATTTTCAATGCGCTTACGCGCACCCGTGACGCGCTGGTCCATGACCAGCCCGGCGTCACCCGCGACCGCAACTACGGTGTCTGCCGTCTGGACGAGGACAATCATTTCCTCGTCGTCGACACCGGCGGTATCGCGGAAGAGGAAGAGGGTCTGGCAGGGGCTACCACCCGCCAGGCCCGCGCCGCTGCGGCGGAAGCCGACCTGATCCTGTTCGTGGTCGATGCCCGTGAGGGCACCTCGGCGATGGACGACGAGATCCTGGCCTGGCTGCGCAAGCTGTCGCGCCCGACGCTGCTGCTGATCAACAAGATCGACGGCACCGACGAGGACACCGTGCGTTCGGAGTTCGCCCGCTACGGCTTCGGCGAGATGCTGACCGTGTCGGCCGCGCATCGCCAGGGCCTTGACGACCTGCTGGACGAAGTGGTCCAGCGCCTGCCGGAAGAAGGCAGCGGCGAAGAGCTGGACAACGATCCGAACCGCATCCGCATCGCCTTCGTCGGCCGCCCGAACGTGGGCAAGTCGACGCTGGTCAACCGCATCCTCGGCGAGGAGCGCATGATCGCCTCCGACGTGCCGGGCACCACCCGCGACTCGATCGCCGTGGACCTGGAGCGTGATGGCCGCGAGTACCGCCTGATCGACACCGCCGGCCTGCGCCGTCGTTCGCGCGTGGACGAGGTCGTCGAGAAGTTCTCGGTGGTCAAGACCATGCAGTCGATCGAGCAGTGCCAGGTGGCCGTGCTGATGCTCGACGCCACCGAAGGCGTGACCGACCAGGACGCCACCGTACTCGGTGCCGTGCTCGACGCCGGCCGCGCGTTGGTGATCGCCATCAACAAGTGGGATGGCCTGACCGAGTACCAGCGCGAGCAGGCTGAAACCATGCTGTCGCTGAAGCTGGGCTTCGTGCCGTGGGCCGAGTCCGTGCGCATCTCGGCCAAGCATGGCTCGGGCCTGCGTGAGCTGTTCCGTGCGGTGCACCGCGCGCACGAATCGGCGAACAAGACCTTCACCACCAGCGAAGTGAACAAGGCGCTGGAAGTGGCGTACGAGACCAACCCGCCGCCGACCATCCGCGGCCATGTCTCCAAGCTGCGTTACGTGCACCCGGCCGGGGCAAACCCACCGACCTTCATCGTGCACGGCACGCGCCTGAAGGAGCTGCAGGAATCGTACAAGCGCTACCTGGAGAACTTCTTCCGCAAGCGCTTCAAGCTGATCGGCACGCCGGTGAGCTTCATCTTCCGCGAGGGCACCAACCCGTACGAGGGCAAGAAGAACGTCCTCACCGAGCGGCAGGTCAAGGCCAAGCGGCGCTTGATGAAGCACGTCAAGGGCAAGTGATGCAGAGAAAGGCGGCCGCAGGGCCGCCTTTCTTGTTTGTGGTAGTGCCGGCCGCTGGCCGGCAATCCCCCGTGTTCGCAGATACCGGTCGAGGCGGTCCGGCGCCCCGTGCCCGACAATATGGCCTCGAGCATCGAAGAGCTTTCCCCCGCGCAGGCGTGTGAGCGCCTGGCCTACGGCGCCGCGATGATTGATGTGCGCTAGGCGGTCGCTGGGGGACCTACCTCAATGTGGAACTCGACGAGAGGACCTTTCAGCGACGGGATTTGGGTATGGACGCTTCTTTATGGCCAGGACTGGATTCGACTTATGCAATTCCTTCTGTCATCTGCCTGGCTGAGGCCAGCACGAATTCATCCTGATAATGACCAGCGGCAACAGAGAGTCCAACCGGGCAATTGTCGACAGTCAGCAACGGCATGGAAATCTCGGGCAGCCGCGCGACACCGGAAAAGGCGGTGATCGCCATTGTCCTATCGTAGAAGTCCAGCACGGCTTCCAGCGTCGTCAGCGATCCCTTGAGAGGGGCAATGACAGGCGTCGTGGGGAAGCAGATGACGGTTCCGGGCATGAGGAAAGCATTGATCCTCTCGAAGAACCATTCGCAGCGGGTGATGCTGTCGAGTGCGGTAAGCCGGTCGAACGATTGCACATTTCCATACGCCATGGAGAAGGCAAAGCCAAGCTCGGGCTTGTGTGTTTCGATCCAGCTGCCAACCGTGCTCTGGAATTCGGCCGTCTGCAGATTCCGAAGCGCCTTCACATTGCAATCGACTAGCGGAACGTCCGCGCCGACGATCTGCGAGAAGCGGACTGTCTCCGGCTCGATGCCTGTGCGGGTGGCGATCGCCTGCAAGGCGGCCTCCGCCTGGTTTCTCACTGCTTCGTCAGCAATGTCCAGCGCATCGGCGAGGACCAGGATACGTCGCAGCGGCGCCGGCTGGCTTGAGCTGCTGCGCAGCAAAACCCGTGTCGCTGCATCAAGCAGGTTCAATGATGCGGCAACGACGCCCACCGTGCTGACGCTCGGCATGAAGGGCAGCACGCCGGCTTCGGAAATCCGGTGCAGGGATGGACGCATGCCCCAAATACCGCACAGGCTCGCAGGAACACGGATTGAGCCGCCCGAATCGGTGCCGATGGAGAAATCGGCCACGCCATTGGCGACCGACGCTGCCGATCCACTTGAAGAGCCGCCGGGAATGCGATCTGGAGCCCTGGCATTCACCGGCGTGCCGAAGAATTGGCTTTCGCCGTCGAGGCTATACGTGAATTCGTCCGCGACGACCTTACCCACGCAGCGCGCGCCCGCAGCCAATACCTGATCGACGCAAAGCGCATTGAGCTTCGGCGCAGGATGCCTGGCCCGCCAAGCGGGGCTGCCATAGGAGGTCTTATGACCCGCCAGATCGATATTGTCCTTCACCGTGAAGGTTGTTCCCTCCAAAGGCCCTGCTCCAAGCGGTGCTATGTCGGTCCTTTCGACGATCGAGCCGGACGGATCATCAGGGTAACTACTGTGCATGCTCATCTCGTGGTCGGTTCCGAAGCGTTGTGGCGATTGTCCGTGCGAACATCGGCCTAATAGTATGAAACCCGAACGCTGCTGTTGCGGGCGCGCTGGGCGTGCCAGCCAGGCATGGGTTTGGTTCTCGATGTCTCGATCAGGGCGGACTGCTGCGACGTGCGCGGCAATGCGGCAACGCGCATGGCATGCCTCGGCCGCGCCGCGATGTTGAAGCCGGTTGCACCTGGCTTGTGGCGGGGATCGATTCCGGCAGCTGCACCTGCCCCGAGATGCTTGCCCAGACCAGGGTCGTACCCAGTGCACCTGCCAGGTACGCCACCGACACCGCCCCGATCAGCAGGCCCGCGGCATGCTCCAGCCATGGAAGCAATCGGCAACACCCCTGTGCCCTGCGCGGATGGCTGCCGAGCCATGCCATCAGCAGGCCGAGCGACAGCGCGACGCCACTCAGGCAGGCCACGTAAGCGGCCTGGGTGCCCGTGTCGGCAACGAGGCCGGTAACCAGGGCTGCAATCGCGAACTGCAGCATCCAGTTGCTGCTGCTGGCGAGCGCCAGCAGGCATCCTGCTTCGGCGTGCGGCCAACGGGAGCGGGCGCGCAGGCCCAAGGGCATCTGCAGGGAAAGCGGAGAGAACGGGGTCAAGCCGGCGTCGCGCAGGCACATGCCCGCCAGGCGCAGCAGCAGGAGGCAGCCCGCGCACTGCATCGCCAGCGTCCACAGGCCGCGGTTTCCCAGCATGCCCGCTGCAACGAAAGCCGTCGCACAGATGACGCCCGTACCGATGGCGATACCGAACGACGCGGCCATGGCGGCGCGCCCGCCCGCGCCCATTGCGGTGCGCAGGATCTTCGCGTGATTGGAAGCAGGCAGGAGCATGGCGAAGCCGTACAGCACCGCGACGATGAAGAACTGCTGCACGTAAACCTGCCACCGACCTACAGAAAGTGCCGAGTGTGGGTTGGTGCGGACGCGCCGTATTGAACGCTATTGCGACAGGCGCGAATCGCCGGCATCAGCCCACCCACAGCGACACGACGATCCATAGCGCCAGCGCAATCATCAGGAGCCCTGCGGCGCGCTCCAGCCAGGGCAGGGCGCGTGCGAATCGGCCCAGCACCCACGGGTGGCCGACCAGCGCGGCTACCAGCAGATCCCATAGCAGGACGATGCCGAACATCCACGCGCCATAGAAGAACTTCGTTGCGGCGTTGGCCTGGGGGCCATTGAGCATTGCCGCCAACGTTGCGTAGAACAGCGCATTCTTCGGGTTCAGCAGCGCAGACAGAGTGCCCAGTCCTGCCGCCTTCCACCACCCGTGCGTATCGCCCGCGCGCGATTCCGTGGCAGGTGCCTGCAGCGTCGTCGAACCCGCATGGCGCAGGAACAGCGTGCCGAGGTACAGCAGGAACCCGCAGCCCGCCAACTGCACCGCAATGAACCCTGCGCTATCTGCGCGCAGCATGGCCATTCCAGTGAAGGCGGCCACGATGAAGACGCCATTTCCGAGGGCGATGCCTGCGCAGGCGCCACTGGCGGTGCGCCAGCCAGAGGTGATCGCAGTGCGCGCAACAAGGAAGAAGTCGGGGCCGGGTGAGAGCAGGGCGAGAAAATGTACGGTGGCGATGACCAGGAACTGTTCCATCGGGTCCGGCGGCGGCTGGCGGGGGCGCCAGTGTGGGGATGCGCCGCGCGATGGTATTGAACGTTATTGCAGGCTCAGCGCCGGTACTGGCCCGGGGTCGCACCGGCGTGGGCCTTGAAGACCCGCTGGAAATGGCTCTGGTCGGCGAACCCCAATGCATGGGCGACCACGGCCAGTGCCTGCCCTTCGCACAGCCGCCGCCGGGCCTCCTGGATGCGCTGGTCGATCTGCCAGGCGTGCGGGGTCAGGCCCGTGGCACGTCGGAAGGCGCGGATCAGCTGGTAGCGGCTCATGCCTGCCAGCGATGCCAGCTCCTGCAGGGCCGGGGTGTGTTCGAGCCGCTGGCGCAGAATGTCCATCACCGGCTGCAGCCGCTGCTGTAATGCGGCATCTTCAGGTGGGCCGGCCACGGCTACACCATCGTGTTCATCCAGATCGCCGACGAACGCGATCAGGGCCGCTTCCTTGACGCTGACCGGATCGTCGGAGAACAGCGTCTCGTTGAGCTGGCAGTACTGCTGGTAGCGCGGGCGATGGTTGGAAATCCGGATCGGTTCCTGCTGCCAGTCGGGTTCGGGCAGGTCGTCATACTCGGCGCGGACCTCGGCCATCCAGCGCGCGTCCAGATGCAGCATCTGGTAGCTCCAGACCTGGCCGGGCAGGGGGTTGCAGGCGTGCACGCGGCCTGCAGGTACGCCGACCAGGCTGCCAGGCTGCAGCAGGCGCGGTCCTTCCACAGCACCGGTGAACAGGCTGCTGCCGGCGTCCACGGCGCCGATCGAGAAGGTGTCATGGCTGTGCGGGCGATGGCAGGCGCGGCTGTCGCACGCCCGTCGGCTTTCGACGAAGGGCATGCGCGGGTCACGCCAGAATTCGGTGGCAGAGCGCATGCAGCGGTTCCGGGATGCAGGGGGCAACGCCCGCATGGTGCCATGTTCGGGGCAAGGCGCGGCGAAGGTGTCTGCGCGATAATGCGGCCATGAGCATCCAAGAGCTTTCCCCCGCGCGGGCACGCGAGCGCCTGGCCCACGGCGCGGTGCTGATCGATGTGCGCGAAGCGCACGAACGGGCCGGCGGGATGGCCGAGGGCGCGCGCGGCGTGTCCAAGGGCGAACTGCAGGCCGACCCGGCCGCGCATCTGCCAAAGCACGACCAGGAGATCCTGCTGATCTGCCAGAGCGGCAAGCGCTCGGCAGATGCCGCGCAGTTTCTGCAGGAGGCCGGCTACACCCACGTCGCTTCCGTGACGGGCGGCACCGTGGCCTGGCGCGAGCAATCGCTGCCGCTGGTGCAGCCGCTGGCCAGCGCCGCCGACCGCGATTTCTACGACCGCTATTCGCGCCACCTGCTGCTGCCGCAGGTGGGCGAGGCCGGCCAGCGCCGGCTGCAGCAGTCGCGGGTGCTGGTGCTGGGTGCCGGCGGCCTGGGCGCGCCGGCCGGCTTCTATCTGGCCGCGGCCGGGGTAGGGCACCTGCGCTTCGCCGACCACGACCGGGTGGAGCGCAGCAACCTGCACCGGCAGATCGTGCATACCGAAGCCAGCGTCGGCCAGCTCAAGGTCGATTCCGCGCGCGAGCGGCTGCTGGCGCTGAACCCGTCGATCGAGGTCGAGGCGGTGCCGGAGCGGGTCACCTCCGAGAACGTGGATGCGCTGATCGAGGGCGTGGACGTGGTGCTGGATGGGTCGGACAACTTCCCGCTGCGCTATCTGCTCAACGACGCCTGCATCAAGCACGCCAAACCGCTGGTGTATGCCGCCATCGAGCGCTTTGATGGCCAGGTAAGCGTGTTTGACGCTGGCCGCCAGCGTGGCGTGGCGCCGTGCTACCGCTGCCTGTTCCCGGAGCCGCCGCCGCCGGAGTTCGCACCGAACTGTTCCGAGGCCGGTGTGCTGGGTGTGCTGCCTGGCCTGGCCGGGGTGCTGCAGGCCACCGAGGTGCTGAAGCTGCTGCTGGGTATCGGCGAGCCGCTGGTCGGCCGCCTGCTGCGCTTCGATGCGCTGGGCATGCGCTTCCGCGAGACCGGCATCCGGCCGGACCCGCATTGCCCGGTGTGCGCGCCGGGTGTGCCGTTCCCGGGGTATATCGACTACGCCGCGTTTTGCCGGAGCGGGTGAGCCCGGCCGGGGATTCATCCACGCATGGCGTGGATCTACTAATGCTTCGGTAGATCCACGCCATGCGTGGATGGATGTATCGGGTTTCGGGATGATGTTGGGGTCTGTCCCCGGCATCGTTCCACCTCCAAGACAATCCGGCGCAACATGCGTGCTATTGCCGTCATCGGCATTGCTCTATTGTTGAACCCGATTCTGGATCTTGGGGAAAACACCGCATGGCGGTAGAAGCAGCGACCAGCGAGCTGGTCAAGGTCGTGGCCCTGCTGGGCGCGGCGGTGGTGATGGTGCCTTTGTTCCGCCGGGCCGGCCTGGGCTCGGTGCTGGGCTACTTCGCCGCTGGCCTGGCGATCGGACCGTTCGGGCTGGGCTGGTTCTCCGACCCGCAGGCCATCCTGCATACCGCCGAGCTCGGCGTGGTGATGTTCCTGTTCGTGATCGGCCTGGAGATGCGACCCTCGCATCTGTGGAGCCTGCGTAAGGAGATCTTCGGGCTGGGCACGCTGCAGATCGTCACCTGTGCGCTGGTCCTGACCAGTATCGCCAAGCTGTTCGGCCTGCCATGGCAGGTGGCCTTCATCGGTGCCACCGGCTTCGTGCTCACCTCCACCGCGGTGGTAATGCAGCTGCTGGCCGAGCGTGGCGACATCGCGCTGCTGTCGGGGCAGAAGATCGTCTCCATCCTGCTGTTCGAAGACCTGCTGATCGTGCCGTTGCTGGCGCTGGTGGCCTGGATGGGCCCGAGCGCAGGCAGTGCCGACGGCGAGGGCTCGCGCTGGTTGTCGGTGGCGATCGGCGTCGGTGCCATCGTCGGCCTGGTGCTGGTCGGCCGCTTCCTGCTCAACCCGCTGTTCCGCGTGCTGGCCGAATCGAAGGCGCGCGAGGTGATGACCGCCGCTGCGCTGCTGGTGGTGCTGGGTGCGGCGCTGCTGATGCAGCTGTCCGGCCTGTCGATGGCGATGGGCGCGTTCCTGGCCGGCGTGCTGTTGAGCGAGTCGACCTTCCGTCACCAGATCGAGGCGGACATCGAACCGTTCCGCGGCATCCTGCTCGGCCTGTTCTTCCTCAGCGTGGGCATGGCGCTGGACCTGAGTGTGGTGGCTGGCAACTGGCAGCTGATCCTCGGCCTGGTGCTGGCGTTGATGACGGCCAAGGCGCTGTGCATCTACGTGGTCGCGCGCGTGATGGGCAGCGATCACGCGCAGGCGCTGGATCGTGGTGTGCTGATGGCGCAGGGCGGCGAGTTCGCCTTCGTGTTGTTCTCCGCCGCCGCATCGGCCGGCGTGATCGACCTGGAGATCAATGCCAACTTCACCGCCGTGGTGGTGCTGTCGATGGCGCTGACCCCGCTGGTGGTACTGGTCTACAAGCGCATCGCACCGAAGCCGACGGTGAACATGGACGGTGTGGACGAGGCCGACGGCCTGTCCGGCAGCGTGCTGCTGATCGGCTTCGGCCGCTTCGGCCAGGTCGCGAGCCAGTCGCTGCTGGCGCGCGACGTGGACGTGACCATCATCGACAACGATGTGGAGATGATCCAGAGCGCCGCGCGCTTCGGTTTCAAGATCTACTACGGCGATGGCACGCGTCTGGACGTGCTGCACGCGTCAGGCGCGGCCACCGCGCGTGCGATTGCGGTGTGCGTGGACAAGGCCGAAGCGGCTGATCGCATCGTTGAACTGGTGGCGCACGAGTTCCCGCAGGCCAAGCTGATGGTGCGTTCGTTCGACCGCGAGCATTCGCTGCGGCTGATCCATGCCGGTGTCGATTTCCAGATCCGCGAGACGTTTGAATCGGCAGTGCTGTTCGGCCAGGCCGCGCTGGTGGAGCTGGGGGCGGATGAGGATGACGCGGTGGAGATCGCCGAGCAGATCCGCCGTCGCGATGCCGAGCGCTTTGAGCTGGAAATTGCCGGTGGTGGTTTGAATGCCGGCGCACGGATGATCTACGGCAACAGCCCGCAGGGCGTGCCGACGCCGACGCCGTTCACTGCGCCGAAGCGGGAGAGCAAGACGCTGAACCCGCAGGATGTGCCGGAAGAGGAAGAATAAAGCCCGGTAGTGTCGGCCGCTGGTCGGCAACCTCATGACGTCGGGACGTTTCCGTATTTGCCGGCCAGCGGCCGGCACTACCGACGGATAGTGCGCTGAGGTTGCCGGCCAGCGGCCGGCACTACCAGGTGGTCGGCCATTTGCCGTTGTCGGCCAGCGGCCCGTGTTGCCGGTCGGTGGCAATGTGCCGTTGTCGGTCAGCGGCCGGCATTGCCAAAGCCGGCGGTGGGCGAGGGGGCCTGAATCGGGGACAATAGCGTCCCCGCCGCCCCACGCCTGCTCCCGATGACCGATTCCGCCCCCCAGCATCCTGCCCGCATCCTCGATGGCCGCCGCATCGCCGAGGACCTGCTCGACAGCCTGAAGGTGCGCGTCGACGCGCGCGTGGCCGCCGGCGGCAGCCGCCCGGGCCTGGCCGTGGTGCTGGTCGGTGGCGACCCGGCTTCGACCGTGTACGTGCGCAACAAGCGCCGTGCCGCCGAGAAGGTCGGCATCGAGGCACATGACTACGACCTGCCGGCCGGTACTACCGAAGCCGAGCTGCTCGACCTGATCGACCAGCTCAACGCCGATCCGAAGATCAACGGCATCCTGATCCAGCTGCCGCTGCCGGGCATCCCCGACGCGCGCCGGCTGATCCAGCGCATCGACCCGCGCAAGGACGTGGACGGCTTCCATCCGGAAAACGTCGGCCACCTGGCCCTGCGCGAGTTCGGCCTGCGCCCTTGCACTCCGCGCGGCATCACCACGCTGCTGGGCCACACCGACCAGCCGGTGCGCGGCCGTAACGCCACCATCGTGGGCGTGAGCAACCACGTCGGTCGCCCGATGGGCCTGGAGCTGCTGATTGCCGGCTGCACCGTGACCAGCTGCCACAAGTTCACCCCCAAGGACGTGCTGGAACAGGCCGTGCGCAATGCCGACATCCTGGTGGTGGCGGTGGGCCGCCCGGGCATCGTGCCGGGCGAGTGGGTGAAGCCGGGCGCGGTGGTGATTGATGTGGGCATCAACCGGTTGGATGACGGCCGCCTGGTGGGTGATGTCGGGTTTGAAGCGGCCGCCCAGCGGGCGAGCTGGATCACCCCGGTGCCGGGTGGTGTGGGCCCGATGACCGTGGCCACGTTGATGCAGAACACGCTGGAAGCCGCGGAAGCGCTGAGCTGACCTTTTGGGGTGGGTGCCGACCGTTGGTCGGCACAATGCCGGGGCAGGCCGATGACCCGCTCCTGGTAGGTGCCAACCTTGGTTGGCACCTACCAAAGGCGGTATGCCGCTGGCCCGGATGGCCCCCTGAACCAACCACCGCCCGCGCGACACTGCGTCGCATCTACCCCCTGCCACAGGGTGCCAAAAAGGGGTAAAATGTCGCGCTTCCCCACATCTCGGGTATGCCGATGCTGCGCATCCAGGCTGAAGCACTCACTTACGACGACGTCTCGCTCGTCCCCGCCCACTCGACCATCCTGCCCAAGGACGTCAACCTCGAAACGCGGTTGACTCGCGACCTGAAGCTGAAGCTTCCGATCCTGTCCGCCGCCATGGATACCGTCACCGAAGCCCGCCTGGCCATCGCCATGGCCCAGCTCGGCGGCATGGGCATCATCCACAAGAATCTCAGCCTGGAACAGCAGGCCGCGGAAGTGGCCAAGGTCAAGAAGTTCGAGGCCGGCGTCATCCGCGACCCGATCACCGTCGGCCCGGAAACCACCATCCGCGACGTGCTGGCCCTGACCCAGGCGCACAACATCTCCGGCGTGCCGGTGGTGGGCAGCGACGGCCTGCTGGCCGGCATCGTGACCCACCGCGATATGCGCTTCGAGACCGAGCTGGACGATCCGGTCCGCCACATCATGACCAAGAAGGATCGCCTGATCACGGTCAAGGAAGGCGCGGCCTCTGACGAAGTGCTGCAGCTGCTGCACCGCAACCGCATCGAAAAGGTGCTGGTGGTCAACGATTCGTTCGAACTGCGTGGCCTGATCACCGTCAAGGACATCCAGAAGAACACCGACTTCCCGAACGCTGCCAAGGATCTGTCGACCCGCCTGCTGGTCGGCGCGGCCGTCGGCGTCGGTGGCGATACCGATCGCCGCGTGGAAGCGCTGGTCGCCGCCGGCGTGGACGTGATCGTGGTCGATACCGCGCACGGCCACTCGCAGGGCGTGCTGGACCGCGTCAGCTGGGTCAAGAAGAACTTCCCGCAGGTGCAGGTCATCGGTGGCAACATCTGCACCGGCGAAGCCGCACTGGCGCTGCTGGACAGCGGCGCGGACGCAGTCAAGGTCGGCATCGGCCCGGGCTCGATCTGCACCACCCGCGTCGTCGCCGGCGTCGGCGTGCCGCAGGTCACCGCCATTGATCTGGTGGCCGAAGCGCTGCAGGACCGCATCCCGCTGATCGCCGACGGTGGCATCCGCTACTCGGGCGACATCGGCAAGGCGCTGGCCGCCGGTGCCTCGACCATCATGGTCGGTGGCCTGCTGGCCGGTACCGAGGAATCGCCGGGCGAGACCGAGCTGTACCAAGGCCGTTCGTATAAGAGCTACCGCGGCATGGGTTCGCTGGCTGCCATGGAGAAGGGGTCGAAGGACCGCTACTTCCAGGACGCCGCCACCGCCGACAAGCTGGTGCCGGAAGGCATCGAAGGCCGCGTGCCGTACCGCGGCCCGGTGGGCGGCATCATCCACCAGCTGATGGGCGGCCTGCGCGCCACCATGGGCTACGTGGGCTGCGCCACCATCGAAGACATGCGCAGCAAGCCCAAGTTCGTGAAGATCAGCGGCGCCGGCCAGCGTGAGAGCCACGTCCACGACGTGACGATCACCAAAGAGCCGCCGAACTACCGCGCCTGATGCGCTTGCGAACTGCTCTTGCGATTACGGGCAGCCTGCTGATGGCAGGCTGTTCGTTGTCCGAACCGCCGCCGCGCTCCGGGTCTCCGGGCGCGGCGGTTTCGCAATTGCAGGACGTGCAGGCGTGCCAGAACGCGTTCTCGCTGCCGAAGGGCTGGCAGGTGCAGGCCGCTGGCGAACAGCGCTGGCTGCTGAAGGGCACCGGCGAGCGCCCGCTGCAGGTCACGTTGCAATGCGTGACCGAACTTCTGCACGGGCCGGATGATCCGGTGCTGACACCGGTACTGGGCGCGCTGGAGCCCGCACGGATGAGCGTGCGCTGGGCGTCCTGGGGCGCTGCGGATTCGGGTGTCTCGATGGCGGCGCTGCAACGGCGCATCGTGCCCGGCACCGAAGTGCAGGAAATCGCCGAACTGCCGCGCGCCGACCGCGCCAACCCCAATGCACCGCACGGCCTGCTGATGCTGCGCTGGGACGAGGAAGACCCCTCACATATTCAACAACGCGAGGCGTTCATCGCCACGCTGACGCAGAGCCTTGAAGCGCCGGGCGCTGCGAAAAACACCACTGGAACGGCACCATGACCAACATCCATAACGACAAGATCCTCATCCTCGATTTCGGCGCGCAGTACACGCAGCTGATCGCCCGCCGCATCCGCGAGCTGGGCGTCTACTGCGAAATCTGGGCGTGGGACCACAACCCGGCCGAGATCGCCGCGTTCGGCGCCAAGGGCATCATCCTGTCCGGTGGCCCTGAATCGACCACGCTGCCGGGCGCCCCGGCCGCGCCGCAGGAAGTGTTCGACAGCGGCCTGCCGATCTTCGGCATCTGCTACGGCATGCAGACCCTGGCCGCCCAGCTGGGCGGTGCGACCGAAGCCGCTGACCAGCGCGAGTTCGGCCACGCCGAAGTGAACGTGATCAACCCGGATGCACTGTTCAAGGGCCTGAGCGACCACGGCGGCGAGCCGAAGCTGAATGTCTGGATGAGCCATGGCGACCACGTCTCCGTTGCGCCGCCGGGCTTCACCATCACCGCTACTACCGACCGCATTCCGGTGGCCGCCATGGCCAACGAAGAAAAGCGCTGGTACGGCGTGCAGTTCCACCCGGAAGTGACCCACACCCTGCAGGGCCAGGCGCTGCTGCGCCGCTTCGTGGTGGATGTGTGCGGCTGCCAGACCCTGTGGACCGCCGCCAACATCATCGACGACCAGATCGCCCGCGTGCGCGAACAGGTGGGCGATGACGAAGTGATCCTGGGCCTTTCCGGCGGCGTCGATTCGTCCGTCGTGGCCGCGCTGCTGCACAAGGCCATCGGAGAAAAGCTGACCTGCGTGTTCGTGGATACCGGCCTGCTGCGCTGGCAGGAAGGCGACCAGGTGATGGCGATGTTCGCCGAGCACATGGGCGTGAAGGTGGTGCGCGTGAATGCCGCCGATCGTTACTTCGCCGCGCTGGAAGGCGTGAGCGACCCGGAGGCCAAGCGCAAGATCATCGGCAACCTGTTCGTTGAGATCTTCGATGAAGAGTCGAACAAGCTGAAGAACGCCAAGTGGCTGGCGCAGGGCACCATCTACCCGGACGTGATCGAGTCGGCCGGCAGCAAGACCGGCAAGGCACACGTGATCAAGAGCCACCACAACGTGGGCGGCCTGCCGGAGCACATGAAGCTGGGCCTGGTGGAGCCGCTGCGCGAGCTGTTCAAGGACGAAGTGCGCCGCCTGGGCGTCGAGCTGGGCCTGCCGCGCACCATGGTCTACCGCCATCCGTTCCCGGGCCCGGGCCTGGGCGTGCGTATCCTGGGTGAAGTGAAGCGCGAATACGCTGAGCTGCTGGCCAAGGCCGATGCCATCTTCATCGATGAGCTGCGCAAGGCCGACCTGTACGACAAGACCAGCCAGGCGTTCGCCGTGTTCCTGCCGGTGAAGTCGGTGGGCGTGGTGGGCGACGCGCGCGCATATGAGTGGGTGATTGCGCTGCGGGCCGTGGAGACGATTGACTTCATGACGGCGCACTGGGCGCATCTGCCGTATGAGTTCCTGGGGACGGTGAGCAACCGGATCATCAATGAGTTGCGGGGGGTGTCGCGGGTTGTCTATGACATCTCGGGGAAGCCGCCGGCTACTATTGAGTGGGAGTGAGTTGAAAGAACGAGGGCGCCGAGAGGCGCCCTTCTCGTATGTGGTAAAGGCGCTGCTGTCTTTGCGGTTGGGTATACCTGGATGCGCTAGTACCTGCTGCCGTTAACCAGTAGTGAGCCGCAATCGTGACGCCAGCGTGGTCGAGGGCAGGCTGGGTTCCTTATCCTCGTCTAATTGGTTTGACGAATCCGCCGCCACAGAATTCTGCCGACGCCGCCAATGCGTCAATTAGCGCAACCTCCCAATGGTTGCTTGTGCGGCTGGGTCGCAGTCCGTCTGCGAGGGCGCGGAGCTCCATCGCAAGCCGAGCCCCTCCGCCCGACTTAAAGAAACGTTGAAAAGTTGGATTGTTCCGCGACATCATCGATGCCGACTTCTTAAAGAAGCGTTCTGCT
The DNA here is from genome assembly GCF_039673015.1 of Stenotrophomonas sp. TWI1409. Lineage (NCBI taxonomy): Bacteria > Pseudomonadati > Pseudomonadota > Gammaproteobacteria > Lysobacterales > Lysobacteraceae > Stenotrophomonas > Stenotrophomonas sp. TWI1409. Next base: position 117,246 of record NZ_JBDJKU010000002.1, on the reverse strand, counting down.
AAGTTAAGTGCTAAGAACTGCCTCTCCAGCACCAAGCTAAAGTCTGCATTTGCGGGGTCATGATTTATTTTAAATGAGACGATGGTTTCAGTGCCGGTCGAATCAATGCTCGCGCGTATGAAACTGTACGCTGGAATTGTGTCGAAATAGCTATGGATGAATATTCTATTGCCTCCGGCGCACAGGAACTGATCTCGCTTGTACACGGTATTGCACGCGTGGCAGAGGGGTACCAGATTGGCTGGGAGAATTGCGAACTCTGGGTGCGTCTCTTTGGGAATGTAGTGGTCCAGAGTCAACGGCTCTCCAATTCCACAATAGGGGCACTCGTCAAAGTCATTTACCTCAGGGGCTAAGAGGTAATCTCTCATTATCGTCAAGCTTTTGGTTCGGCTGCTGTACGCGTGAACCAGTGCCTTCTTTCGCGTTGATGGAAGGTCTATTGGAATCAGGCTGGCGAAGTCATGCGCTTTAGCCAAATACTCGACATAAGCTACGCATACTTTGTTTTTAGCAAGCGCCAGCTGTCTGGAGCGAAATCCTCTTTTCTCAGACGATATGAGTTGATAGTATTTCTGAGCATCCAGTGTAGGTTTTGGTAAATTTCTCATCACTCATCCTTGATGTTGAATTCTAGGTAATAAATGAGCGGGCTGTCATTCCAAGAGGTTTCTCAAAAAGTCTCTCGATGTCCTTGATCGACATTCCTTGATCGGAGAGGCTCTTAAGCACTGCATAGAAATTAGATTGTTCGAATGGTAGGCCAAACACATCCTCTGTAAGTGTTGATAGTTCCTCGCCGAATGACTCTCTGGTCAGTGCCTTTACTGTAGGAAAATTTGGAGTTCCGGAGAGAACGTTCACATATCGGGATGGAGTTTCCTGAAGGACCACCGGGGAGTGTGTGGCGACGATCGCAAACGAGTCAAATTCATCCAGGACGCTGCGCAGCGAATGCATGAATGAGGACGTAAGTGACGGGTGCAAATGAGTCTCGGGTTCATCAACTATGATTAGGGACGAAGACTCCGCATGGCTGACGATTTTAGTCAACATTGCTAGCACAATCTTTTGGCCGGAGCTAAGTGTTTGGAATTTCTCAATAATATTTGTCTCGTCGACCGACGACATCGCTGGGTCGCTCAGAACATGTGACAGGCAAGTCCTGAACGTTTCCCTCCGTGCCAGCGAATCAATGGTATTAAGTGCAGATTTAAATTCCTCAAATATCTCAATTGATCTTTTTATGCGGTAACTTCCATCATTAGTTCTTTCTCTTAATCCGCAGTACTTGTAGCCAAAGATGGATCCAGTCTTTGAGATCAATTTTTGCTCGATCTTACTCTTTCCTGGGATCTCAAAGCTGTCAAATGCGGAGTATGCCACGACTATTACGTTAGTAAATTCTGGGCGGCCTTTCGGAAAGCTTTTGCGGTGAGATTCGCTTGCTTCATCCTGTGTGTCATGCCCGTAACCAGAGACGGCCTTTGCAAGGTTGCTCAGCAACTGAGTTTTTCCTGTGCCGTTTCTTCCTATGATTACGCATATTCTTGAAGGTATTTTCGCAACAGTGGGGTCGGAAAAAGAAAAATGCAAAATATGTTCTTTTGAAAATCCTCTGAGCATAGAGCGAAATGTGAAATCGCATACAGCCCGCTTGTCTTCATTGTTCTCCACGTTGCTGGCTTTAGAGGAGAACTGTTCTCTTGCAAATTTTAGAGCAGCTTGTGCGGGTGTGAAGCGGGTCAGCGAATTTACAAACTGTGGGGTTTCGCTGAACTTGGAATAGATATTTCTATCAAATGCGCAATCGCGCAACGAAACCAGTACTGCCTTCTCGTGCTCTGGCGTAAGGTTCCGTAGTCGTCGGTAGAAATCTATGCTCTGCCCCAATGAGCAGAAAGAATCTGGAAGAGCAGTCCACCCGTTCTGGATCTTAGGAGAGCCGAGTCGAACATTGCAGTCAATAATTTTGACTTGTCCGATAATATGCCTTTCAGTGCCGCTACGTACTGTAAGCAAGAATGTCGTTTTGAGCCCGAAGTCATCCCAGTTGTCCGCTTTCAGGTTGATGTGGAATTGCCCTGCTGGATCGCGACTTGATTCAACGAAAATCTTCATATTTCCAGTCCTTTCTTGGGTTCTTGCGCCTATCTCGCTAGTCTAAAGGGGCGAGAAAATATGCGATTCCGGTTGCCTGGGCCATGTGGCCCTAACGCTGTCACGAACATGGCTCCAGCGTACGCCCTAGAGCGGTCTCATTGCTTCGGCGGACTCATTGCTGTGCGCGAGGTTTTGGGGAAATTGCAGGTTGAACGGGTTGCTGGTGAGAGGTCATCAGGAACCCTTTCGTTGACATTTTTGACGAATAGTCGAGCAAGCTGAAGAGCTGTATGGGGTCAGCGTAGAGCACTTTCCAACTAGGCGTGATCGGCGGGTCGGCGCCAGCACCCGTGGGGCGTCTGTCATCAATAGACACAATAACATCGGTGGGCTGCGGGAGCACATGAAACTGGTTCTGGTAGAGCTGCTGCGCGAGGACGAAGTGCACCGACTGGTGTCGAACCGCGCCTGTCGCGCAACAGGGTTTACCGCAATGCGTTTCCGGGCTCGGGCTCGGTAGCGAATCAGCGATTGAAGCCCGGTCGGAGCCATGCTTCTGCGGTGAAGCTCTACATATAGCAGGGCAGCGCGTTCCGGCTCTATACAGGTGTTCGGGCGATCTCCGCGGCGGCGATCGAGCCATTGCAGTAGTTCCTAGATACGCCACGCCCGAACGAGCGAACTCAACCTTCTGCGACGTCAGCATTCAGGCTCTCATCGTCTGCGACCGCCAAGCGACGATTGACGCGTTCCTCAATCGAAGGAATTTCCCCACCATAATACTCGCGGATGAGCTCTTCTCTTGAAACGGGAATGCCGATAAATGGCGCATCTGGTGCTGCGCCAGGAGGGAGAAAAAGCAGTTGCGCACGAGCATTCATCCTCTTCTCGTACAGTTCCAAAGATAGCAAGAAGGCTCGAAAGGCAAATCGAGGCAACCCTCGTACCGCCCAGCGTTTCGGATCAAGCTCCGCTTCGCGAAGCGCTCTCTCCGCGTGATATCTGGAGAACATCAGTGGAATAACTCCCTGCCCCGACTCGTCCTTCTGCCCGAAGTGGGTTCCGGTTACCTTGCCGTCGCGCAACTCCATGATGACCCAGAACGGCTCTCCCACATAGTCTTCCTCGGGCAAGCCGACGGTGGATAGCCGTTGTGCAATGATATTGCCAGCGGACGGCAATTGATCGAAGCGCAGAGGAACAATGTCGTGATGCTGCGCGAAGGTCTCGGCACCGGTTTGATAGCCGCAACGTGAGACCATCAGTCCGGTAATGTTGCCGATGTCGCGCAGCTTCGACTCAAACTCCTGTACTTGCCCCTTCGACACCGGCGTCGCCCAGTCCTTGCATTCGATTGCGACGCGGTGGCGGACGCCTGCCCGGCCGAACTCGTAATACACGTCGACCTCATGCCTGGCGCCACTCTTACCAACCATCGTCACCGAATTGCCAACTACTATGCCTTCATCCTTCAAATTAAGCAGGTAGCTGTAAATCCACTGCACGTTCTTTTCCAATGAAGATCCGGGTTTCACCTTCTCTCTCCGCCGCGCTTGTAGCGTCCAATCCACCTGAGAAATCCACTATCGCACGAGAACCGCCGCGTTCGCACCACCTACAGTGTTCACCTTGGCAACGAGCCGCCAATTATCAAGGTGGCAGTCAGAAGTAGCTCTGGCCCTGCGACTGACAAAGATGCTTCCGCGCTTTAGGGAAAGCTGTCCAGTGGTGACTGCGGCTTATTCGTAGCCTTGGGCACGTTTAACCCATCGTCCCGCAACTCCGAGCAGAGCAAGCCAAGCTTGCGGCTGATTGACGGCGATGGGCTTGTGGCGCTGATCTTTGCCTGCCCCAAGCAGTTCGACTAGCGACACAAGGGTCTTCTACTGGCCTGCCCCCGGTTTCCAGGGCCAGCCTAACTTAAGTAGAGTCCGTCCCCATACCGAGGACGGACATGAAGAAGCGTTTCACCGACGAGCAGATTATTGGCTTCCTGAAGCAGGCGGCCGCTGGCACCCCGATCAAGGAGCTGTGCCGCAAGCACGGTTTCAGCGATGCCTCCTTCTACCCGTGGCGCCGCAAGTTCGGCGGCTTGGATATGTCCGATGCCAAGCGGCTCAAGGCGCTTGAGGCGGAGAACGCAAAGCTCAAGAAGATGCTGGCCGAGGCGATGCTGGATCTGCAGGCGGACTGTACGAGGAAATAGTGCAGTCCGACGATCGGATGATGACCCCAAGATCGGTAGTAGACCGCAATGAAGGCCTTGTACCAGACGGTGCGGCAGCACCCTATCAAGATGATGGATGCCACTACCACGCACCCCATGGGCCTGCCCATGATGGTGCCGAGTATTAGCTCGTACTGCTGCTTGGCGATCGCGTCCATCTGAGTGGAGTGAAGCTCATCCATCATCCGAAGCGACTTCGCAGTAAGCTCCTGCATCGCAGACGTCCAGAATCCTGCAGCAGTCCACAAGAGTACGGCCGTCGCGAGCAGAGAGGCTCCCAAACCTCTGCGTTGGGACTTTGCAAAGCGCGCGGGCGTGGAAACAAGTGGAAACAGGAGCAATACGGCGATTGGGTTGAACTTGAGCAAGCCTTCGACCATTCGCGCTTTTCTAGCGACCCAGATGTAAGCATTCAACGCAAAATCCTGCAATCGGCGAAGGGTATCCACTACCTGGGATCCGGCTTGCAACGTGAGGGGCACGCGCGCGAATCGCTTTGCTCTAGAGTCTTTCGTCGCCATCTTGCTTTCGAGACCAGGCCAATGGAGGAGCCCGGCAGTCTATGGCGGGTTTCTCCGCGCGCATCAACCAAAGCTGAGCTGCTCAGTTGCCCCACTGGCGCTAAAGTGTTTGCGGAGCATGCCGCACGGTAGCCCGGGGGACAACTGCGCACGCACTGGTGCCAATCAGCATGCCACCTCTTCAGAACTGGTTTTTACGAGTTCCACATCGCTTGGTCTAATCAGAACAGACCAAGGATAAGCTGGCCTAAGCTTACGTTCGTACTGATAGCAGGCAATCTCCGGCATGTTCCTGCGATCGTAGGCGCGCCCCAGCCTAAGCGACAGAGTACTGGACGCAGCCAACACCAGCGAGACCCTTCTAACGCCCTTGTTGCCAAGAGTTGCAACTGCAGCCGTAAATTGTGCCGCCAGTGCATCCTGCTTTGCACCCGACCAAAGCGAACCGGGCAGTGGATTCGCCAGCGACAGCGACACCACAGGCACCTCTCCGAATGTATCCTTGACGGCGGAGACGTCGGTCAGGTACGACGCAGAGACAGCGAGCACCACGTGGTGACTTCCGTTTGGCAATTCATCCATTCCGGAAAGCTCGAAGCGCTCACCATCATCAGGCTCATCAAGCGACTTCCAGACTTCGGTTACTCGATCCCAGTCGAAAGGTAGAACCCGGCCTTCATCGTCGAGCATTACACCCGCCAAAAAAAGGAGCGGCACCTGCAGTACCCCTCCGACCACCACTTTCACATCAGATCGTGGGCGAGATCCTCGCAGGCGCCTAATCAGGTCCGGAACCGCTACGATCTTTTGCATTGCATGCCTGATGGCTCCGGCCGTTGCGAGCTCGCGAACATCAATGAGCGCGTCCAGCCTCTGACCGGTCAGACCGCGGGGTACAGAATTCAGGAGCGAACTGTCCGAGGTGTCAACGAGCCCTCTAAGCTCCACCACGACAATCGCGGCACGTTCCGCGGCTTTCCTGGAGGATCTCCAGTCGAACAGCATCAGTCCCACGCCCGCCAGGGCCAGCGAAAGGCCAGAGAAGAGCACCACTATCAACAATGTCTCTGGTAGACCATCATTAGTCGAGGCGAAGCCTGCCAAGTGAAGCGCGCCGGCAGAGCCACGCACACCAAAAGTCCAACCTCCGGTCAAGCTTGTCGCGGCCAGTGCCACACCCGAGCCCAGCATGATCCTACCGGGATGACGACGACGGATCACCCAGTGCACCAAGAGGGACACCCAATCCTGCAGCTTAGAATTCCAGCTCATAGAAGCCTCAAGATAGTCAGTTCGCCAAACCAAGTAACAACGGATGTTGCGTCCGGACAGATCGCACCACTAGCGGGGAACTGGCCGCTCGCCCAGAGAGATCCCTAGGCGAACTTCCTGCCTGAAGTACAGTCTTCGCTTGGCGTCGATAGAAGGACCTTGGTGCAAAGCGTCGAAAGGGCATCAGCGAGGCGTGCAGCCTGCACTTTGCCAGCCGAAGCCCGCAGCCGCATGGGCACATCATCTTGTTGGCCACTCGCCTCCGCAGTGCAAGCAGATGCAAAGTGTAGGCTACGCGATCCCGGCCTTTGATCGAGAAGATCCGTTGGTAGTCGTCGACGAGTCCCGCTGTGCCATGCGCAAGTTCATCAAATGGGAATCCAGGCAGACCCTGCTCTCGCCATGATGCAGCGTATAGAAATGGCACGAGGCACTTCTCGACAAATGCGACCAAAGTCGGCCTGTTGCCCAGAACAGCCAGAATTGCAAGGGGAGACCCGAGGCATAGATCACCATCGAAATTTATATGGTTATCTGCACCACGCGGGATTCGCCCGCCAATTTCGTATGCCTTGGGTAGCTCCGACGACGAGCCCAGCGGAACCTCAATACGAACCCGATACTCGTCGATGATCGTAGGCTTGCCTGGCGGTGATGACTCGAACGCGACAGCCCCTTCAACAATAGCAGTACCTGGCTGATGGACTGGGCGCCGACGCAGTCGCGAGAATGCATCGAGCAACCTTCCAATGTCCGCCTCAGCGAAATGCATCCCCTTTATCCGCGCCAAGGCGCCGGGGGCGCGTCAATCGCAACTCGCCGAGCCGTCGGAGCCAGTGCCGCCCCTCCGGTGAGCGCCCGTGCTGCGTCTGCACCGAGGGACACCTCGAAGTCGTCCTTAGCGACCTCGATAAGCCGCTGGGGAACGCTGATCGACCGCCATGCGTCGAACGCGGTCAACGCCGAGTCGATCCATTGATAGAAATTGAGGCGAAGTGGGCAGTTGGGGCCAGTCCATCGGTCCGCAAAATTTTCGTGCGGGTTGATCGGATTAAGAATCTCCATGGATCGCCTATCACGAACCTCTTTCAGCCCATTGAGAGCCCGACCCAACGTCACGTCGAGGGACTCCCCGGGAACGCAAGCTAATCCTGCGATTGTCGTAATCAGGATGGAGGCCGGCTTCAATTCTGCCTGATCTACAAACATCACATCCCGATGCCGCTTAAGCAGCTGCACCGTCTGCTGCAATGGTTGGCGTGCGCGATACACCGGTACGGGATCTACCTGAGCTTCAGCCAGTGCACGCAAGCCCGAAGGCTCCATGCGCGAGGTGAACCATTTCTGATAGCCGCCAGGGTTACTGGATGGCCAGTCTTTGGTCAGCATCTTGAAGTCGTCGCGCTGATCGTCGGTGATCCAAAGAGCGCGACGAGCCACTTCCTGCGCCAATGACCGGCCTACGCCGGCGGTTACCATGCGCTCCGTCAGCACAGAGCGGCGCTGGTCATCGGCGCGGAGGCCCGGCACGACGTCCATGTGGAACGCGAGCTCATCTTGGTAGCTCAGGCGCCAGCAGCGACGTTTCGGTTCAAGCGGGCTCTGAATACCCCTAGACTTCCGATACGCCTCCAGCTCGACGCGAATCATCTCCTTAAGGTCGGCCTGCGAGTGCGACTCACGGGAAATGCCTTCGCGCAGTTTGCAACTGAAGTCGAGGTCGTATTCCTCTTCGGGATTGACGGGCCTAATGGCCGTCCCAAGAGCAAACGAGCCCTGGACGAAGATGTGCGCGTCATAGGGCGCGAGAGTAGAGCTATCCCTGGAAATCCAACTTGCGAGGTCGTGGTATCGACTCTCCGCTCGCTTGTAGGCGCCTTCGGGCAAATCAATGTCCTTCAACAGCACTTCCAACCGCGACTTCGGTGCCAAGCTATCCATAAACCACTCCCTTGATTGAGTCATGCGGTGTTGCACATAACTGAGCGACTCCCGTTACCCATCGCTCTCGTTGCTGCGGGCTGCTTCGGTGGGTTCTGCCAACCCAGGCCCAATTTTAGAACTGTGGGCTGCGTCGCACTTTCACAAGGGCATGATGTGGGGTTGTCGTCTCACCGGCTGAGAATCAAGAAAAGGGACGGTATCGGGTAGGCCTGCTTGGCCCTGAGGCACCTCTTCTAGGAGGATCCGCATGGCCCCAACGCCTAGTCGCCCCTTGGGCCCTTAGGGGTAGCCCGGTCCCTGGAACCTCCAAGGACCCTAGGGGACTTGGGGGTATGGAGGGCCTGCGGGGCCTTGAGGGCCTCGGGGTCCCTGGAGGCCTGGCAGCCCTTGGGGGGGCCGGAGGTCTCTGAAGCCCCCCCTATCCCTGCGTTCCCTCGGCCCATTGGGTAAAGGAAGCTGTGACCTTGCAGGCGCTGGCCATACCGGGTCCAAGTGTCTTAAAGCTCCGCCTACCTACTGGGCCGTCACGTTGGGCCGTACAACCTCTTGGAGCCTCAATGCAGCCGACGCAGGTCTACTGGCGAGTCCTATGTTCTCAAGCGGAGACAACTGAGACAGTCTCTGCCGGTCTACGCCGGCGCGCGCTTGACGCGAGCAGTCGGCGCTGCGCCCAGTTGCCCCCTCGAAGGAAGACATCCGTGACGACACAGACCGTATGGAGGTCGGTCACTCAACCCAGGCATGACGACGCTTCCCTGCACACATTTTGAGAGTGTATTTTTGTAGAGAATTCTGGGACCCATCCATGTCCGCCCAAGAGAACCTCGAGCGATTTGTTGCTAGCAGTATTCGTGGCGCGATCTGTCTCCAAGGTCCATGGGGAGGTGGCAAGACCCATCTATGGAAGAGCGTCGTCAAGTCGCAGAAGGTTGAGCACACATACGTCTCACTTTTCGGCATCAACTCACTTGCTGGACTCAAGGCTCAGATCGCACTGTCAGCTCAGGATCAGCGGGGTGTGAGCTTTCTGAAGCGGCGCTACTACTTCAGAGACATTCTTGGCGCCATTACTCGTTCAGCCCCCCTAGTTCCATCCAGGTTCGGCGGTAGCTCGGCATTGACCGAGGCGACACAGTCGCTGGCATTTCACTTCGTCAAGAACCGCCTGGTCTGCATAGACGATGTCGAACGCAGGGGCGAAAAACTCCAACTTAAGGACGTACTCGGCCTCGTTTCCTATCTCGAAGAACAGCGAGGCTGTCGAGTTTGTGTAATCCTCAACTCTGGTGCGTTCGATGACGCTGATGCAGATGTGTGGGCTAGTCAGCGAGAAAAGGTATTTGAGGCGGAGCTGCTTTACGACCCATCCGCAACCCAAGTGATCAGCGTCGCGCTGGGTTCTGGCGACCAACTGCAGGCGTGGTATCCCCATGCGGTCAAAGCACTGGAAGATCTCTCCATCCGCAACGTTCGCATCATTCGACGGATTGCTCGCATGCTGGGGCTCGTCTTTGGTGAACTAACACAGCTTCACGAATTCACGCTGATAAGAGTCGTACGCGACTTGGTCTTTCTTGAATTCTGTCACAACGGCACCGCCATGGGCGCACCTAGCTTGGAGCTCCTGAAGCGGACGTCGCCGCTTTCATTTGCAGCGGAGCGACTGGAACGTGAGAAGGGTGGTGGTCAACTGTCAGCAGAAGAGCTGGCTCTGGCGGAGAAGATCAGCAACTATGGCATTGATGGAAGCGACAGGCTAACTTTGCTCTTGTCTGACAGCGTAGCTGCTGGCTTTCCCGTGGATGGGCTAGCTCAAGCCATTGAGGCACGGGATCGCGAGGAAAGGACAAATGCCAAGCACCATCGATTCTCGGCTTCATGGCGCCGGTACCGAGGAGATCTCTCAGCAGAAGAGGAGGATGTCCTCGTTGAGATGATGGAGAGTTGGAAGGGTGTTGTTGACACTGACAGCTCACGTAACGCAGACGATCTGGCCCGACTCATGCGAGTGCATGGGCATCCTGAAATGGCGTCTGAGATCATCTCAGGCTGGGTCAACGCGCGCCTCGGGGCAAGGGTCGGAGAGATGGGCGAGGAGGCTGTCTCATTCTTTGGGGAAATCCAAGATCCCGAATTTCTCGACGCACTTGGTAAGGCCCGTCAAAGTTCCGCGACTCTCATCGACTTAGACCTCGCCTTGGAGGCTATTGGCAAGGGGACAGGCGACCAGGACTCCTTCAATGCAGTGGCTTCCGCAGAGGTATCAGAGCTAGTCGCTGCGCTGAAGCGCATGCCGCAGAGCTTTCTAGTATTGAAGGCGCTTTTGGGCAGGCGGTCAGAGTACCCAAGTGCCTACTCACGCGCGGGAAGCAATGCTGAAGAGGCATTGAGGTCGATTGCACGTGAATCGGAATGGAATGGACTGAGGGTGAAGTCAACCTATGGAATCTCGCTTTCCGGTGGAGATTGAGCACACAAGTTTGCCTCGATCTAGGGCAACTACTAGGTGAGCGCCCACCTGCCCAGGCAGTCCAACCAACACACGCTGGTTGCGAACTACAGCACTTCCAAGTTCGGATATCCTCAAGATTGGCTAGTGAAGATAGAACTCCATGAACCGACCTGCGACTAGCGGTCCAATTGATCTAGAAGGTGCTGCGCTTAGAACATTCGTTCGAATCGCAGAGGCATGGCAGCTAACAGAGGAGGATCAGCGCAAGATCCTTGCCCTGCCCGAAGCAGAACCATGGCAAGCCGTTGAAGAGTTTCCTGTAGAAGGTACGACCCCACTGCGCATCTCATACATCATCTCAATCTACCGGATCCTCCATACAATTTTTTCAGATCGATCGCAGGCCGATGGCTGGGTCCACCGCTCGAACTCCGCCGAGATCTTTGGCGGCCGCACAGCCATCCAAGTCCTCTGTAGCGGAGAGCTGCGCTCATTTGAATCCATCCGGGACCACCTTGCTGCTCAACAAGGTTAAGTAGGATGCCGCGGCAACATGGTCTTCAACTGCTATCCAGATAGCGAGAGTGACTTAAGAGGGGGAGCCATCCAAAGACTCCCAAATGGAGCTACGTGGGTTCGCGCCGTTTTCGCCAGTTCACGAGGCTCGACAGGGGCATCACTGCCTTCAGGCTATCAGGATTGATCCTCTCCTTACGTCGCTCTTCCACGCCAATGGCCAGGCTCACGTAGATCAGGGCTGATCGTGCCATCTTCGTTACGCGCACCGCCTTGGCTTCGAGCTCATCACTTCCAATGCTGAACCCGACATCAGGGGCTGCTTCATGACCGATGGGGAAAGGTCTTGTCCAGCCTTCGTATACCCGTAGATACGTGTGCTCAAGCGCATTTCGAATGCGCTGAAGATCTCGAGCATCGGCTGCTGTAGTGCCTTGTATCTCATCGTCAAAGAGCTCTTTTGAGAGCCAAAACAGTCCTCGAAGCGGAAGATTTTCACGGGCTTCAAGCTGTGGCAGCAGGCGACGCCCGCCTTCAACCATCCAGACATTCCTGAAGCTAATAGAGTGCGGAACCTTGCCAAGATTCCAGTAAAGGTCCACGAGGAACGCGACCTTATCGAGAAGAGAGTACCCGACTCGGAAGGCAGTTCTGACCCGCTCAGTAGCCAGGGAGTGAAGGGGGTAGTCCAATGTGTCAACGAGAGACACACCCTTGTCCGAGAAGTGAACTCGAGAACTAGTTGCACCCTCGTAGAGCATGAAGCGCGCGGAAACGTACTCCTGCTTCAACTGATTGAAGAATCCTACTATAGGCGGAGGAAGGTGGCCCTCAGCCCTCTCGCCGATACGCTCCGTTAGCGGCGGCAGCATGAGCTCGTCTACCCCTGCGTCGGGAAGATCTCCAAGATCATTCAGGGGGTTCAGAAACAGCCCACGTTGAAGGCACCAGTTCCGATAGCTGCGCTCAGCGTTAGACTGCCGGTTCTCGGGGACCTGGCGCCTTCGAATCTCTCGAATAGCGGGTATGTCGCACATGCGCGAGAGCTGATCTGCCTTGCCCGCGAAGTACTCAAGAGCTGGCTCCAGTCCCTCGGAATCGAGGACCGCATCTTTTGAAGTGGCTGCCGTAAGTGCATCAAAGGCGTGAAGTGCCAGAGTAGAACGCTGACCCGGGTCTGATACCATCTTGGCATACGTCAACAGGCCGCAGCCCAGATTCCCCGAGGCCATTGCAAATCGCGGAATGATACTCAACGCTTTTGACCAAAGCTCAATCGCGTCGATCGTTCGTCCCGTCGTATTAAGTTGGTTTGCCTGATTGGTCAGGATCTGACAGCGACGGAGCCTATCCAGCTCTTGGAAGCCTGGGTGGCTCGCGGATCGAGAAAGAGCCAACAGTTCCTTCTGTCGCAGTGGCTCCTCCCATGCCCAGGATTGCCTGACCTTCTCAGTCTTGGCCAAACAGGAGAAAGCGTTGGCACGCAAGTACTCAGACAGCGCGCCATTCCTATCGTTCAACCCCCGTTCGGAAAGCTGATCAAGTAGACGAATTGCTCGGTTAGCACCTTTCGCCAACCCTTGGTCTGTGGACGAATCCACTAGAAGCGCGATGTGATCTATAGCTTCGGCATCACTCAACTTTGTGATCGTCCGCTCGCACAGCCGCCTGAATTGCTCAACGGAACTTTCCATAGCACCTCAAGTACACCAAAGACAGTGCCGTCTCAGCTGGCAGGTAGCCCAAAGTTCAGTTCCCGATACAGCTCAATGATCCGATTAGCATTAGATATCGTGGCGCATCGCGCCATAAGAATGTGATCGAAACCCTCTTCCAGGTCGTTGGCTAGCAGATCAACGGCTTTGGCGGCGATGGTTCGATCAATCTCGCTGGTTAGATACTCGCGAACAGGAAAGAAATCAATCTTCTGAAAGTAGTTGTCTCGCTGCGCTTGGCTCAGGCTATAGTTGAAGATGATCTTGCCTTCTAACCGCTGCTGGTCGAGGCGGAATGGCGTCGCAGTGAAGTAGATGGCTGGCTTGGAGCCGAAAGCATTTCGAATGCGTCCCCACGTCATGGCGGCAACGTGGTGAGCCTCGTCAAAGATGAGGTGACTGAAGTGCGCTGCAAAGGCTTCCAGTTCGTTGTCATCTAATTGGGTCAATGCCGCAGGCGTCGCGATGGTGACGTTGGAGGCTTCGATGGCTTGCACGTCGACTGCAGCATTGCGACCATCGATGCGATGGACGATCGGTGAAAGAACGTCGTCGGAAATCGCATTGATGGTCCGTAGACGTTGCAAGCTGGCCAATCGATCACCAATTTGGGTGCGAAGCGCGTCAGATGGCACGATCAGCAGTGTGCGTCGGAACCGACCGGCTATGATGATTGCGAAGATTGTGTCCGTTTTTCCGGTGCCGGTAGGCATAACAACGGTCCCTGGCACTTCGGGATCGGAGTCCAGATGGGAAAAAACAGCAAATGCAGCAGCGCGTTGAGGCTTCCGAAATCCGGTATACCCATTGGCTGGCCCTTCTACCGCGAAATTTAGGGTGTGTCCGGCCCAACTTTGGTAAACCGCGTTCTTGCGAAAAAAAAGCGACATCAACATCCATTGATTTCCTCCAGTGAAGCCGACTTCCATCTGTCTTCCATCCGTCTCGCTGAGGACGGTCACACTAAGCTACCATTCTGCCAGTTGATCATTGAGTTGGAAGTGGGGAGAGCATAGTTCTTGGCTAGCGCCCGTGAAAGTGAGCGTCAAACCTTTGGCGCGCAGGGAGAGGTTATGCCCGAGTTGTGAAGGGCAGAGTTTGGGAGTTTCCGTTCTTGGCCGAAAACGGACACCGGGTTCGTCAGCAGGCATCCAAGCGGCGAAGGGAACCTACTCTGGCCTAACCTCCCGACAAGCCCACTCAACCAGCCCCCGGCAAGCCAGAAACAACCCGTCCACAACCCCCTCATCCAAATGCCGCTCCGGGTCTGCTGCCACCCTGCAGCGGTCCGCAGCGTGCAGCAGCTCCAACACCGTCAGCGCCCCCACCATCGCGCGCTCGCTCCGTGCTAGGCTCACGCGCCGGCCGGGCGACACATCGGTTTCCGGCCACGGGTGCCCATCTGCACCCTCGCAGCCGCGCATGCGCTTGAGGATGCCTAGGAGGTAGTTCAGGTCGGGCAGGGAAGCGTCGTCGTTGATGGGCTCAACAACGGTGTAGGCGGAGAGGATGTCAGAATCGTTCATGGCGTCGGTTTCCTTGGCTGTGCTTAACAGCGCCACCGCGTAAGCGGGTGGCGGACGGTGCGGGTTGCAAACCGGGACGCAGAGAAGTGACCGGCGGGCCCGAAGGCCCCCGCGCACCGTCCGCCATATAGGCCGACGGATTGCCAGCCGGCACCGCCTCAAGGACGGTGCCGACTGGCAAGCGTTTTCACTCTACGTCTCGGGTTTGCACGCCCGGCCACCCGTTGTCGGTGGCGCGTCATGGTGTTTACACCGCCGCTGCGAACGCCAATAGAAAATGGCGAACAGGAAGCGGAATTCGAGAGCGAGGAACTATTGTGGCATGCACCATTCGTGCAGCACGCGACACCGCCAGACGTATTCGCGCAGCTGCTCTGTTGATTGCGATTCAGAATGACGCAATCGCCCGCGCCGCAAGCGAATAGCGCGACGGCCTTCTTTACAACAGTTCTTAGTCTTGCTCTGCAGGCAACGGTGCCCGACCAGCCTCACGCCCTGAAAAGCGGTTCAAACACGACACCCCCAGCAGGCAGCGCAGCCTCAACCAGCAACGTCCGAAGCCACAGCTGCATTCCCCACCAGCAATTCAATCATCGCCCGCGCCGCAGCCGACTGCCGCCGATGCGGCGCATAGATCACCGAGAACGGCCGCGACCGTCCCCGCAGCTGCGGCAGCACTTCCACCAGCTCCCCACGCTGCAATCGCTCGCGCACGATGAACTCATAGCTCTGGCAGATGCCAATGCCCTGTTCGGCCAGCGACACCACGCCCAGCACATCGTCGGAGGTTTCGATGGACGAACGCGGCAGCCAGTCAACGTCGCGTCCACCGTCGCGGAAGATCCACGGCGCCAGCCGCCCGGTGCGCGGCATCACGAAGGGCAGGCACAGGTGCTGCTGCAGGTCGTCCAGCGTCTGCGGCGTGCCCCGGCGCTGCAGGTACTGTGGCGAAGCCACCAGCACCAAAGGCGCATCTTCCAGCTTCCGCCCCACCAGCCCGCTGTCCGGCAGCTGGCCCAGGCGGATGGCCAGGTCGAAGCCTTCGGCCACCAGGTCCACGTTGCGGTTGGTGATGTTCAGTTCCACCTGCACCTGCGGGTACTGCTGCGCAAAGCGCGCCAGCACGGGCGGCAGCCGGTAGTGGCCATAGGTGGTGGGCACGCTCAGGCGCACGCGGCCGGCCAGCGCGCCGTCCTGGCCCTGTACGTCGCGCTCGGCGTCGTCCAGCAGGCCGAAGGCGGTGCGCACCTGTTCCAGATAGAGCCGCCCGGCGTCGGTCAGGCCCACGCGGCGGGTGGTCCGCTGCAGCAGCTGCCGGCCCAGCCGCGCTTCCAGGCGGGTGACCGCGCGGCTCAGCACCGAAGGCGTGGTGGACAGCGCCACCGCGCCGGCCGTGAACGAGCCGTGCTCGACCACCGCCAGGAACACCTCCACGTCGCCCAGGTAGTCGAACTTGCGGCTCATTTAGCTCTCCGGGGAACAGATGTTTTGCGATGGGGCCAATTTATCGCCGCTGGGGCGATGAATAAAGTGGCGGCCATTCCCCGATAGGAGCTCCCCATGAACCTGATGACCCGGCTGGCCGCAGCGCTGGCCCTGACCCTGGCCGCCAGCGGCGCGCATGCCGCCAACGTGCTGGTGGTGCTGTCCGACGAAAACCACCTGGACCTGAAGGACGGCAAGGTGCTGTCCACCGGCTTCTATCTCAACGAGTTGATGCAGCCGGTCAAGCTGCTGCTGGACGCGGGCCACGAGGTGACCTTCGCCACGCCGCAGGGGCGGGCGCCGACGGTGGATGCGTCCTCGGTGACGGCGGCGTACTTCGGCAACGATGCCGCGCAGCTGGCGCTGCACAAGGAACTGCTGGAGAAACTGGCGCTGACATCGCCGACCGCCTCGCCGGTGGTCAGCCTTGCGCGCGTCGAGCAGCAGGGCTATGCGCATTTCGATGCGGTCTACATTCCCGGTGGCCACGCGCCGATGCAGGACCTGCTGAAGAGCCCGGCGCTGGGCCGGCTGCTGGCCGACTTCCACCAGCGCAACAAGACCACCGCGCTGGTCTGCCACGGGCCGATCGCGCTGCTGTCCACGCTGCCGGATGCGGCGGGTTTCGTGGCGAAGCTGGACGCGGGTGCGATGCCGGCTACGCCGAAGTGGATCTACAGCGGCTACCAGATGACGGTGATCAGCAACCAGGAGGAAGAGCAGGCCAAGCCGCTGCTGGGTGGCGGTGAGATGAAGTTCTACCCGCAGACGGCGTTGCAGCGGGCGGGTGCGAAGTTCAGCAGCAATGCCACGCCGTGGACCGGGCATGTGGTGGTGGACCGCGAGCTGATTACCGGGCAGAACCCGGCTTCAGCGCTGGAGG
The DNA here is from genome assembly GCF_039673015.1 of Stenotrophomonas sp. TWI1409. Taxonomy (NCBI): domain Bacteria; kingdom Pseudomonadati; phylum Pseudomonadota; class Gammaproteobacteria; order Lysobacterales; family Lysobacteraceae; genus Stenotrophomonas; species Stenotrophomonas sp. TWI1409. Next base: position 100,602 of record NZ_JBDJKU010000002.1, on the reverse strand, counting down.
TGGGGCAGCGGTTGGTGGAGCGGTTGAAGTAGGGCGGGCTCTGCATCGCATGCGGTGCCGTGGCACCATGGCGGACTGGCCTCGTCCTTCCGGGCGGGGCCGTTTTCCCAGGGAAGCCCTCGAACACGACATGCGAACGTCTCTTTTCATTCTCTCCGCCCTGTGCCTTGGCCTGCTGTCTGGCTGTGCCAGTGGTCCGGAGGAGCATGCTTCAAGCCGCGAGATCACGGGTGCGTTCGTGGCCGACGATGGCCAGCTGTACCTGCTGCCGCGCTTTGAAGAACCGATGCGCTTCAATGCTGCACCGTTCCGCGAGTACCGCGCGCTGATGGACAGCCCGCTACGCGAGGCGGTGGCCTGCGCGCAGATGTACTTCCATGAGGACTGGCGCGACCCGGCCAACAAGGCCAAGGTGCACGGCAGCTATGCGCTGCTGCTGCGGCCGGAGCAGGTGACGGCGGAACAGGCCGCGCAGTTCAAGCTGGAGCGGATTGAGGTGCTCCAGCGCGAGGCGAAGTATGTGGACGAGCGTGCGCGCTACTACCTGCCGCAGGACCGGAGCCGTTATGCGCTGGCTTTTGATCGGGCCTGCAATCTTTCAAAGAAGGGCGGCAGCTATTACAGCGCGCTGTTCGAGGGCGACGGCGAGCGGGTGAAGTTGCCGGACGCTGCTGCGTTGGCGGAGAAGGGGAAGCTGGCGCAGCCGATCAGTGCGCGGGCGCAGCGGATCCTGCCGGAGAGGGAGGACAAGCCGGGTGTCGGAACGGCGGCCGGCAAGGTGCTGGGCGCGGCGTTGATTCCCGTGGCGGTTCCGGTGTTTGTGTTGAGCCTGCCGTTTTTGGGGCCGGATCATTGGAAGTGATGGGGCTTTGAGGGAGAGCCATCCACGCATGGCGTGGATCTACCCGGGCGTCGTCAGTGCCTGAACGTTCATCCTGGAGATCTGTGTGCCCAGCACGCTGGAAACTGTTTTGAAGACCGTAGGCTTTGTTGTCCTTGTGGCACTTCCGTTGGTGATCCTTTGGTTCATCCTTCGGCAAATGCCAGCGAGAGCCCGTTCGGCGTTGGGATCAGGGTTGCGTCTGAATCCTCCGCGCCGGATCTCCGGCACGTCCATGACCTTGGTGATGGTGGATGGGAAAGAGGATCGGGAGCACTACTTCTTTGATACAGAATACTTCTACCTGCGGCGGGGGCCGGTTCCCACGGCAGTTCCGCTTTCGCAGATCACCTCAGTCACTCGAACGTCCGACGTCATCTATGCGCGCTATTTCTGGCAGGTATGCTTCAGCAGAGCATCGGGTAGAAAGTGCGTGATGTTCACCAACAACCTTTCGCTGTTCAACCGCGACTTTCTGCTCTTTCTGGAGGCGGTGCGGAAGGCTAATCCGCTCGCGACCGTTGAGCGAGCGAGTCTGTTCTTCTGAGTGCTGGATGATTCAGATGTGCGGGCGTTGAGGGAGTGAATCCACGCGTGGCGTGGATCTACAGCTTGGCCTGCCGCCAGCCACACAGCTTGCCCGCCAATGCTCCCAGGCTTTGGCATCAATGCCAGCCTTCATCGCGATGCCCTGCAGCTCCGCCCAATTCTTCGGCGAAGGCGAGGCCAGCAGCCCGCGCATGAAGGCCTGCATCTTCGCTTCGCCCACTTGCTTCTCCAACGAGAGCAGCAGCAAGGGCGCATAGACGTAGCGATACATCTCGCCCAGATCCGAGTTGCCGTCGATGGCATCGAACGCCGGCAGCGGCTTCTCCTGCATTTCGATGGCCGATTGCAGTCGCGCAATGTAGCGATCAGCCGCGGCATCGCCACTGATCTCGCGCAGCGCCTTGATCGACAGGAATTCCGCGCTGGATTCCAGCAGCACCCAGAAGTAGGGGCCCTGCGGGCGGTTCAGTGTGCCGAAGTAGTAATGGCCCATTTCGTGCGCGATGTACTGCACGCGTCGCTCGGCGTTCTCGCCCCCGGTCAGCAGTGAATCGGCCACGTTGCCGATGCTGCCGCTCATGGCGATGGTCGGCCAGGTGGCAAAGCCCCATTCGCTGCCCTCACGGTCGCGCTCGATCTGGTTGAGGGTGACCATGCGCAGGAAGGTGGGGCGGTCGGCCAGCGGCACGCCCATATAGCGGCTGTGCACGTCGGCTATCTTCTGCACGGTGCCGGAAAGAGCATCGACCTTGGCCGCGGGCAGCGTCTCGTTGAGGATCGTGACCTGCGCGGTGCGGGTGATCGGGCCGCTGCCGCCGAACAGCAGGATCGGTCGTGCGTTGTCGCTGCGGAAGCGGCCCTGCGCGCCTTCGATGGCCTGGCTGCCGTTGAGATACAGGAACCGGCAGCCGGCGCAATCCACCTGCAGGTCGTAGCGGCTTTCGCTGCTGCGCACGCGGGCCCTGGGATCGAACGCCTGCGGCAGCCATGCGGACTGTTCGGTGAAACGGGCGCTGTCGCCGTTGAAGGCCATCAGGCCCTTGAAGTCGGTCGGGGCATCGTGCCGGGCGTAGACCGGGAAGGTGCCCACATACTGCACGCAGAGCGTGGTGGGTGGCTTGGCCACGGTGTACACGCGTGCTTCGCCATCCACGCCGGGGGCATACCAGCCTTCGAAGTCCATCGGCGCGCCATCGCCATCGGTCACCCGCGCGACATTCAGGCCGGCGTTGAGCACGAAGGTGCCCATCGATTCGGCCCGGCGGTTGGATACGCAGACATCGCCTTCGACACGGCCACTGGCAATGTCCAGGCGCACGCTGCCGGTGGTGAGTGGCGCAGCATCCTGAGCAGGCGGCGCGGCCTGGCTGATGGTAGGGGCGAGCAGGGCGGCAACAACGGCGGGCAGCAGGGCCTTGCACGGGTTCATCGAGCCATCCATGGGTGGATTGGGGTGAATATAGGGGGGATGTGGATCTTTGCCGAGGGGCAGCATCCACGCATGGCGTGGATCTACTGATCCAAGCGTGCGGTGGATCCAGAGGGCTACACTGCCTACCTACGCCCCTTGGAAGCTCACCCATGTTCTCTGGAAAGGTTGCGGTGGTTACCGGCTCCACCAGCGGTATTGGTCTTGGCATCGCTACGGCGCTGGCGCGGCAAGGCGCCGATATCGTGCTGAATGGCTTTGGCGATGCGGCGGAGATCGAACGCATCCGTACCAACCTGGAAACCGAGTTCGGTGTTCGCGCGGCGCATGACGGTGCCGACCTGTCCCGTGGCGAGGCGGTGCGCGGAATGATCGCCCACGCCGTTGCGACGATGGGGCGCATCGACATCCTGGTGAATAACGCAGGCATCCAGCACACCGCGTCGATCGAGGAATTCCCCATAGAGAAGTGGGATGCGATCATCGCGCTGAATTTGTCGGCGGTGTTCCATGCAACGGCGGCAGCCTTGCCCCATATGAAGCAGCAGGGCGCCGGCCGCATCATCAACATCGCATCCGTGCACGGGCTGGTGGGCTCGGTGAACAAGTCGGCCTACGTGGCGGCCAAGCACGGCGTGGTGGGGTTCACCAAGGTGATAGCGCTGGAGAACGCGGGCACCGGCATCACCGCCAATGCGATCTGCCCGGGGTGGGTGCGGACGGCGCTGGTCGAGCAGCAGATCACCGCGTTGGCCGAGCACGAAGGCACGGATCAGGAGACCGCTGCGCGTGCGCTGCTGGCTGAAAAACAGCCGTCGTTGCAGTTCGTGACGCCCGAGCAGCTGGGCGAGGTGGTGGTGTTCCTGGCTTCGGACGCGGCGGCGCAGATCACCGGCACGGCGTTGCCGGTGGATGGGGGTTGGACGGCCCGCTAGCGGACCGGCATCGGCCGCGTTGCCGACGCCGCAGCGGCCAAGGCGCCTGCGGCGTCGTCCCGGCGCAGCCGTTTACTGCGGCTTGGCAAACACATCCAATCCCTTGCCGGTCTCCAACAACGACTTCAGGCTCGACAGCACGATCGGCCAGCCCTGGCGGATGCCGGTATCCATGCCACTGCCGGGTTCTAGTTCCTCGTGGGTGACGGTCAGCCGCACCATGTCCTGGTAGGGCACGATGTCGAAGGTGACGCGGCTGTAGGCATCCGGGTTCTCTGCCTGCGAGGCGGCGGCCCAGGTGATGACCAGCCGCGAGGGTGGGGTGCTTTCCACCACTTCGCCCACCAGTTCGACCGAGCGTGTTTCGTTGGCACGTACATGCTGCCAGCGCGAGCCGGGTTTCCAGTCCGAGACGTTTTCGTGGCCCCAGTAGCGGCTGGCGATCTCGGGGCGGGTGATGGCCTCGAACACCTTCTGCGGGGTGGAAGCGATGTAGATCACGTGGATGAAGCGGGTGGACGCTGCGGACATCGTCATTCTCCTTCCAGTTCTCGTTTCAGGTCATGCAGCAGGCTCAGGCGCTGCTGCTCGAACTTGCGTACCCAGCGCTCGTAGACTTCATGCAGGGGCACCGGGTTGATGAAGTGCAGCTTCTCGCGGCCACGGCGCACGGTGCTGATCAGGTTGGCGTCTTCCAGCAGGCCCAGGTGCTGGGTGACCGATTGCCGGGCCATGTCCAGGTGGTCGCACAGTTGGCCCAGGGTCTGGCCGTTGTGCTCGCAGAGCAGGTCCAGCAGCGTCCGGCGCGTGGGATCGGCCAGTGCCTTGAAGACCTTGTCTGCGTCGCGCACGTTGTCTACCGCCATGGGGATGTCTTCAGTTCCAGTTGTCGATCCTGACGTCGTGTGGATTGGGCTGGCCCTTGCCGGTTTCCAGCAGGGCCTTCAGGCTCATCAGGAACACCGCCCACTTGGTGCTGCAGTGGGAGGTGAACTCGACGCGCTCTTTCCAGCCCTCGTGGGTGAACAGGACGATGCAATAGTCGCCCTCCTGCTTCAGCACGAAGCGCGCGTGGGTGCCGATCCATTCGGCGGGACCGGCGAGGAACCGCCAAAGCACGAGCTCGCCTGGAACAAGCTGCTCAAGTTTCATTTCCATGGCACCGATTTCCCGGCCGTTGTTCGTGAAGCGCACCTTGACCGTCCCGCCGGCCACGCGGTCGCCATGGGTGTCTTCAGCCCACCAGGCGGCGACGCCTTCGGGGGTGGCCAGAGCCTGGTACACCTGGCTTGCAGGGGCCTTGATGCCGACCCTGTGTGCGATATCGACCATTGCAGGTTCCTCGCTTGGGCGGACAGGTGCCGTCCTTGGGTGGACTATAGGCAGGTAAATGCCTGCATGTCAAATCCGGCTCACGGACTTCCAGCCCTGGTAGTGCCGGCCGCTGGCCGGCATCCTCGTCGCAATTGATTGAAGCGTTGAAAGGAATGCGCACATGACTGAAGCAGGAAAGGAAATCTTGAACATCCGCCGCGCCAACGTAGACGATGCCCCTGCGGTGCTGATGCTCTTCGACGAAGTTATCGAATGGTTCGTGTCGATCGGCAACCTGCAGCAATGGGGTAGTGAGCCGTGGTCCACGATGCCGCGCCGGATCACCCAGGTGACCGATGCGTGCGCGCTGCCGGGTGCATGGGTTGCGCAGAACGAGCTGGGTGAGGTGCGCGCGTTCCTGGCGCTGGGCGAGTCGATGCCCTATGTGCCTGCGCCCACCGGCCCGGAACTGTATGTGCGGGTACTGGTGGCATCGCGTGACGTGCGCGTGCGTGGCATCGGCCGCCGCCTGATGGCCTTTGCGGATGAGCAGGCGCGCGCTGCCGGGCTCGACCATCTGCGCGTGGACTGCTACGGCGGTGGCAACGGTGATCTGGTGCGCTTCTATGAGTCCTGCGGGTATACGCGCATCGCGCCGTTCAATGTGGACGGCTGGCCGGGGATGTTGCTGCGGCGACAGCTCTGACGCGGCTGCGTCATTCCGTCGCAGCACGCATGCAGGAAACGGTACATCGGTTCGGCGCTAGAGTAGGGGCATGACCTGCATCGGATGGCTGTGTCATTCCGCTGCGGGTTCCTGATGACCCCCTCCAGGAAGGAGCAACGCATGTACTACAGCAGTGGCAACTACGAAGCCTTTGCGCGCCCGCGCAAGCCCGCGGGTGTCGATGACAAGCGCGCATGGTTCGTCGGTTCGGGCCTGGCCTCGCTGGCCGGCGCCGCGTTCCTGGTGCGCGACGGCCGCATGGCCGGTGAGCGCATCACCATTCTCGAGCAGCAGCAGATTGCCGGCGGCGCGCTGGATGGCCTGAAGGTGCCGGAGAAGGGCTTCGTGATCCGCGGCGGCCGCGAGATGGAAGACCATTTCGAGTGCCTGTGGGACCTGTTCCGCTCGATTCCGTCGCTGGAGATTGAAGATGCCAGTGTGCTGGACGAGTTCTACTGGTTGAACAAGGATGATCCGAACTATTCGCTGCAGCGGGCCACGATAAATCGCGGCGAAGATGCACACACCGACGGCCTGTTCACCCTGACCGAGCAGGCGCAGAAGGACATCATCGCGCTGTTCCTGGCCACCCGGCAGGAGATGGAGAACAAGCGCATCAACGAAGTGCTGGGCCGTGATTTCCTGGACAGCAATTTCTGGCTGTACTGGCGCACCATGTTCGCATTCGAGGAGTGGCATTCGGCGCTGGAGATGAAGCTGTACCTGCATCGCTTCATCCATCACATTGGCGGCCTGCCGGACTTTTCGGCACTGAAGTTCACCAAGTACAACCAGTACGAATCGCTGGTGCTGCCGCTGGTGAAGTGGCTGCAGGACCATGGCGTGGTGTTCCAGTACGGCACCGAGGTGACCGACGTCGACTTCGATCTGCAGCCGGGCCGCAAGCAGGCCACGCGCATCCACTGGATGCGTGATGGTGTAGCCGGTGGCGTGGGTCTGGGCGCGGACGATCTTCTGTTCATGACCATCGGCTCGCTGACTGAGAACTCGGACAATGGCGACCACCACACTGCGGCACGCCTGAATGAAGGCGCGGCGCCGGCCTGGGACCTGTGGCGGCGCATTGCCGCGAAGGATGCAGCGTTCGGGCGCCCGGACGTGTTCGGCGCGCACATTCCGGAAACCAAGTGGGAATCGGCGACGGTGACCACGCTGGATGCGCGCATTCCGGCCTACATCCAGAAGATCGCCAAGCGCGATCCCTTCAGCGGCAAGGTGGTGACCGGCGGCATCGTCAGCGTGCGCGACTCGCGCTGGCTGATGAGCTGGACCGTGAACCGCCAGCCGCATTTCAAGAACCAGCCCAAGGACCAGATCGTGGTCTGGGTGTATTCGCTGTTCGTGGATACACCCGGAGACTACGTGAAGAAGCCGATGCAGGACTGCACCGGCGAAGAGATCACCCGCGAGTGGCTGTACCACCTGGGCGTGCCGGTGGAGGAGATCGACGAATTGGCCGCGACGGGCGCGAAGACGGTGCCGGTGATGATGCCGTACATCACCGCGTTCTTCATGCCGCGCCAGGCCGGTGACCGCCCGGACGTGGTGCCGGACGGTGCGGTGAACTTCGCCTTCATCGGCCAGTTTGCCGAATCGAAGCAGCGCGACTGCATCTTCACCACCGAGTATTCGGTGCGCACACCGATGGAAGCGGTGTACACGCTGTTAGGTATCGAACGCGGTGTGCCCGAGGTGTTCAATTCCACCTATGACGTGCGCTCGTTGCTGGCGGCGACCGGTCGCCTGCGCGATGGCAGGGAACTGGATATTCCCGGCCCGGCGTTCCTGCGCAACCTGCTGATGAACAAGCTGGACAAGACCCAGATCGGTGGCCTCCTGCGCGAGTTCAAGCTGGTGCAGGAAGACTGAGCGGGTGGAATGGTGGCAGCCGATGAAACCATCGGCTGCCTACGGGCCTCAAGCGACGCCGTCGGTCGTGCGGGTCAGGTGTTCCCAGGCGTCGATGCTGTCGCCCAGCGATGCGAGCTTCGCCCGCACCAGCTGCAGTGCGTCGCTGCCCAGCAGCAGGTGGCTGGGCGGCGCGTCGCTGTCGATGACCTGCAGCATGGCCTGCGCAGCCTTCAGCGGATCACCGAGCTGGTGGCCACTCTTTGCCTCACGCGCGCTGCGGATGGGGTCGAACAGCGCGTCGTAGTCTTCAATGCTGCGCGGTGCCCGCGCCATCGAACGGCCTGCCCAGTCGGTGCGGAAGGAGCCCGGCGCGACGGCGGTGACGTGGATGCCGAACGGCGCAACCTCCTTGCCAAGCACTTCGCTGATGCCTTCGAGTGCGAACTTGCTGCCGCAGTACCAGGCGATGCCGGGCATCGTGATGAAGCCGCCCATGGAGGTGATGTTGAGGATGTGGCCACGGCGGCGCGCGCGCATGTGCGGCAGCACGGCCTTGATCAGCGCGGCCGGGCCGAACACGTTCACCTCGAACTGGTGCCGCAGCTCGGCCAGCGTCGATTCTTCGAGGATGCCTTCGTGTCCGTAGCCGGCGTTGTTGACGAGCACGTCGATGTTGCCGACGTTGGTTTCGATTTCGGTGACGAGCGCATTGATGGCGTCGGCATCGGTGACGTCCAGCAGGCGGCCGAATGCGCGGCCGGGCGCCAGCGTTTCAAACGATTGGCGGGTGGTTTCGTTGCGCACGGTGCCGACCACGCGATGCCCGGCCAGCAGGGCCTGCTGCGCAAGGGCGCGGCCGAAGCCGCTGCTGACACCGGTGATGAGGAGAAGGCGGGATGGGGACATGGGGAGGCGCTCATGGTGGACAGGGCTTGCACGTTAGTTCTTGAACGGTGCCCGCCCCAGGCCTAGGATTCGACCATTCTTGCCTATTCCTCTGGAGTGCGCGTGCCGGTGGTCGATTCCCTGCAACGACAGGTGCAGGCACGCATGGTCGGCCTGCTGAAGGCGTTGGCGGTGGAGGAGGGCTATACGCTCACGCCGCTGCCGGGGGTGCGGCTGCTGCGCTCCGACCGGCCTCTGGCACGCACGCCGGTGTTGTATGACCCCGGCATCGTGATCGTCTGCCAGGGCGTGAAGCGCGGTTACCTGGGCGGTCAGGTCTACCAGTACGACGCACAGCACTACCTGGCGGTATCGGTGCCGGTGCCGTTCACGATGGAAACCGATGCTTCTGCAGAGGCGCCGCTGCTGGCGATCTACCTGCATCTGGATCTGCAGTTGGCCGCGGATCTGTTGATTGAACTGGGCGAACAGGCGGGCACATCGGAGGCACCGGCACAGAGCATGATGTCCAGCCCGATGCAGGCGCCGATGCAGGCCACGGTGCTACGCCTGCTGGAGGCGCTGGCCGACCCGCTCGAAGCGGTCGTGCTGGGCCCGGCGCTGGTGCGTGAGGTGTACTTCCGCGTGCTGACCGGTGCGCAGGGCGGCGCGATGCGCGAGGCGCTGGCCATGCGCGGCCGCTTCGGCAGCATCGGCAGGGTGCTGCGTACGATCCACGCCTTGTATGCCACTGCGTTGGACGTGGGCCAGCTGGCGGCCGAAGCGGGCATGAGCGTGGCGACGTTCCACGACCACTTCCGCGCGATTACCGGCACGTCGCCGATGCAGTACGTGAAGTCGACCCGCCTGCACCAGGCGCGGCTGCTGATGCTGCGGCAGGGGATGACTGCCGAAGCGGCATCGCTGGCGGTGGGGTATGCCAGCCCGTCCCAGTTCAACCGCGAGTTCAAGCGCCTGTTCGCGCTGCCGCCGGCAGCCGAGGTGGCGCGGATGCGGCGGAGTTTTGCCCTTCCGCCGGGGCCTGCAGATGCGGTGTACGTGTCTTCGCATTGAGCGGCCGCCGGGGTTTCCCAGGCTTTCTCGACACGCCGGCCAGCGGCCGGCCCTACCCACGGGGTTCAGCAGCCGACCAGCCGGTCCGCACCAATACCGCTGCGATGCTGGCTGCGGTATTCGGTCGGGCTGGCCTCGACCTGCCCGCGGAAATGCCGACGGAATGATTCCTGCGAACCAAAACCGGCCTGCTCGGCAATCCACTGCAAGGGCCGGTCAGTGGTTTCCAGCAGTTCGCGGGCGAAGGCCACGCGCTCGCGGATCAGCCAGTCGATGGGCGACAGGCCGGTGGCTTCCAGGAACTGCCGCTGCAGCGTGCGTTGGCTGAGTGCGGCCTGCTCGGCGAGGCTGCCAAGCGAGTGCGGCTCGCGCAGGTTACGGCGCATCCACTCCATCAGCTTCGCCAACCGCGTGGGCTCGCCGTTGGGGATGGCCCGGCTGACGCGCTGGCTGCGCCCGGCATCACGCCAAGGTGCCAGCACCAGTCGCTCGGCCACCAGATTAGCCACGCGCGCACCGTAATCCTTGCGCACCATGTGCAGCATCATGTCCATGCCGGTGGCCGAGCCGGCCGAGGTGATGATGCTGCCGGTGTCCACGTAGAGCACATCCTCGCGCACGTCGATGCGTGGGAAGTCGCGTGCCAGCGCTTCGGTGAGGCGCCAGTGAGTGGTGGCCTCGCGGCCATCGAGCAGCCCGGCCCAGGCCAGCACGAACGCACCGGAGCAGATCGACGCGATGCGTGCGCCGCGTGCATGGGCGCGGCGCAGTGCATCGAGCAGGGCCTGCGGCGGACGTTCGCTGGGTTCGCGCCAACCGGGGATGACGATGATGTCGGCGTCATCGACGCTGCTGAGATCGTAGGGCAGCTGCACCTGGGTGCTGCCGAGCATGCGCAGTGCGCCGGGCTCGCCGGCGCACAGCTGGGTGCGGTACCAGGCCACGCCCAGTTCAGGCCGTATCGGTGCGAACAGGCCGACCGCACAGCCGAACTCGAACAGCCCCTGGCCGTGGCAGGCGACGATGGCGACGAGCGGGGCGGCGGGATCGGCGGGTGGGCTGGGCATGGCTTGATGCTACGGGTGGCGGTGCGTGGCGCAGAGCGGTGCGCGGGCATGAGGTGATGCCGGCGGAGCATGTAGAGCCGAGCCATGCTCGGCTGTTCTTTGTGGCTCAATTGAATGGGCTTCGTCTGGCATTGAGCCGAGCATGGCTCGGCTCTACAGAGAGCAGTGCGCCGGTGCAGGCCGCCTAACGTCATTACCAGCAGTCATGTGGATGGCCGGATATGACGGTTGGGTGACGCGATCCCGCCTGTCGCGGTGGGTGAACAGGCCCTTGAATGGAAGCGTGTTTCCGGCCCACCCCCACGAGCCCCCATGCCTGCCGCCTACGCCCCAGTCCTGAGCACTCTAGCTGTCCTGATCGCCGCCGTCCTCGCTGCTTCGCCCAGCCATGCGGCGGAAGCCGATGCGGACCCTGCCACCACTGCAGCCACTGCCAACGTGGCAGCCTCCACGCTGGATGCGGTGGTGGTCACCGGTTCACGCACCAGCACGCGTACGGTGAAGAACAGCTCCACGCCCATCGACGTGATCTCCGCCGAGGACCTTGCTGCTACCGGGCAGGGCAACCTGCTGGAAGCGCTGCAGCGCAGCCTGCCGTCACTGAGCCAGATCGGCGGCTACCAGAGCGACCAGGAAAGCCTGATCCGCGGCTATCAGCTGCGCAATCTGTCGCCGGGTTACACCCTGGTGCTGGTCAACGGCAAGCGCCGCAATGCCAGTGCCTATGTGAGCGGTGCCAATGGGGGCGGCTTCCCCGGACATGCGTGGGCGGACCTGGCGTTGATTCCGGTCTCGGCCATCGACCATGTGGAAGTGCTGCGTGATGGTGCCTCCGCCATCTACGGCTCGGACGCGATCACCGGCGTGGTCAACGTGATCCTGAAGTCGCAGGCGCACGGTGGTGATGTGTCGGTGGAGAGCGGGCAGAGCACCGATGGTGATGGTTCGCGAACCAGCGTGCGCGCCAACGTCGGCCTGCCGTGGGGCCAGGATGGCTTCGTCAACCTGTCTGGCGAGACCACCCGCCAGCATCATGCGATCCGTACCCGTCGCTACATCGATGGCTACCTGAGCTATCCGGCAGTGGATGGCAGCGGCAATCTGGTGGCGCTGCGGCCGAACAATCGATTGCCAGCAGGTGCTGCGCCGAACCCGGCCGAGGCCAACCGCGATGCCGAGGCCAACACCATCCTCAGCTCGCCGTCCTATGCGTTGAAGGCTTTTGCAGTGAACGCGGGCCATGGACTGGGTGAGAGCGCGCAGTTTTATGCCAATGCTACGGCCAGTGACCGCACCGCACAGGCGATCCAGAATTTCCGTCTGCCGGCGACCATCTTCACCACTTACAGGGCTCCCGGCGTTCTGAGCGTGTTTCCGGATGGCTTCCTGCCGGTGCTGGAAACCAAGGAGAAGCAGTACACCGGTACGGCCGGGGTGAAAGGCCAGATCGCGGGTTGGGACTATGACGCCAGCCTGACCGGCAACCGCAGCGCCGTGCGCACCTATACGCGTAACTCGGTGAACTACTCGCTGCCGTATCCCGGTTCACCCACTGATTTCTATGACGGCAAGCTGGACTACCAGCAGGGCATCGCAAACCTGGACCTGCGCCGTGGCTTCGAGGTGGCGGCATTTGCTTCGCCGCTGGAGGTGAGCGCGGGCGCCGAGTATCAGCACGAGCAGTACGAGCGCGGCGCAGGGCAATGGGAGTCGTATACCGGCTTCGGCGCTGCAGCCTTCGTCGGCTATTCCACTGCGGACGCGGTGAAAGCCACCCGTAACAGCAAGGCGGTGTACGTGGGTGCGGCCACCAACATCACCTCGCGCTGGTACCTGGATGCGGCCGCGCGCTGGGAGGACCATTCCGACTTCGGCAGTGTCTCTACCGGCCGCCTGACCACGCGATTCGACTTCACCGACGCGCTGGGTGTGCGCGCCACGGTCAGCAACGGATTCCATGCGCCCAGTCTGGGCGCGCAGTACTACCAGGCCACCGGCAGCTGCCCGTGCGGCACCACGCTGGTGGCGCAGGTGTCTTCGCCGGCGGCGATCGCGCTGGGTGCAACGCCGCTGAAGCCGGAGAAGGCCACCAACTACAGCCTGGGCGTGACCTGGGACCCGAGCCCGGCGTTCCATCTGGCGGTGGATGCCTATCAGATCGACATCCGCGGCCAGCTCGGTCAGTCCAGCCAGATCGGCTACAACGCGCAGGATCCGGCGCGCGTCACCGACAACAGCGGCACGGTGCTGAGTGCGGCGCAGAAGAACACCATCGATGCACTGCTGGGTTCGGCCGGCATCAGCATCCTGCCGGGTGATGCGTTCTACGCCAGCTACTTCACCAACGTGGGTAATACCCGTACACGGGGTGTGGAGCTGACCCTGGAGGCGAACCAGGAAACCGCGTGGGGCAAGCTGCGCTGGAGCTACGCGGCCAACGTCGGCCGCACCACCATCCAGAAGGTCAGCGACATTCCGGCGGCGCTGCAGGGCCTGCCGAACATCAACCTGCTGACCAGATCCAGCGAGTATGCGCTGCGCTTCCGCACGCCCAGCTATACGCAGGTGGCGGGGCTGGGCTGGCAGAACGGGCGCTGGCGCTCGAATCTGGACTTCACCTACTACGGCCCCATCAAGCGCCTGAACAACGGCGTGGAGTACAAGCAGCCGCCGGTGCTGGTGACCAATCTTTCCGGTGGCGTGGAGCTGGGCGCGGGCTGGAGTGCGGCGCTGGGCATCAACAACGTGTTCGACAAGCGCACCCGCAAGGTGCCGGAGTACGCGCGTAGTGCCACCGATGTGGCGAGTATCGAGACCACGTGGGACAGCGGCGATGTGCTGAGCAATGTGGGTGCGTACTGGTACGGGCGGGTCAGTTACCGGTTCTGAGGTGGGAAGCAGTCGAGCATGGCTCGACTCTACAAAAGGCGAAGGGCAGTCGAGCATGGCTCGACTCTACATGGGAGCAGTTCATGTCTTCTGCATTGAAGTTGGTTGCATTGGTGGGGTCGCCGACCAGCTCGGCGACGTCGCGCACGTTGCTGCTGGCGCGGCATCTGCTGGACTCGCTGCAGCAGCGGGTGCACGCCAGCGTTGAACTGGTGGAGCTGGCGCCGATCGCGCGTTCGCTGGGCCAGTCGCTGTCGCGTGGCGAGGCGGAGCTGACGGTGGAACGGGCACTGCAGACCATCGAAGCGGCGGAGCTGCTGGTGGTGGCCGCGCCGGTGTATCGCGGCTCGTATCCCGGGTTGTTCAAGCACCTGGTCGACTTCATCGAGCTGGAAGCGCTGGTGGATACGCCGGTATTGCTGGCGGCAACCGGAGGCAGCGAGCGCCATGCGCTGGTGATCGACCACCAGTTGCGACCGTTGTTCAGTTTCCTGCAGGCGCACACGCTGCCGATCGGGGTGTATGCCACACCGGCCGACTTCGAGGGCGAGCACATCAGCAGTGCGGCCTTGCAGGCACGCATCGAACTGGCGACCGAACGTGCAGCGGGGCATCTGGCCACGCAGGCACTGGCGGTAGCGGCGCCGCTGCGACGTATTGCCTGACGCCATAACCGGCGGCGCTTTGCTTATGGCTAGGCCGCATCTGCGTGGCCGGATCTGACCGCCGATTGTCGCCAGCCGTCGCTGCTGCGGCTGCTGGCATCTCTAGCATCGATATCGAAGCGGCATCGCATTGCCGGCCCCGATGAGGACGACCCCTGTGACTTTCGACGCAGCAAGCAAACCCATCCTGTTCCTGCTCGACCGTGAGTTCGAGGACGGCCAGATTCCCGGCCAGCGCTTTTTCTGCCGGCACAGCCTGTTGCTGGAGGGCGCGCTATCGAGCATCGATGGCCTGGACGCGCAGCTGGACGTGCGTCGCATCGGCTTCGCGCGGCCGCGCCGCGAGGTGATTGCCGAGATCGGCGAGCAGGACCAGTCGCTGCCGAAGCTGGTGCTGCCGCAGGGCGTGCGCAGCGAGCTTGCCAGTGGCGCGCACCAGGACCGCCAGTACATCTCCGGTGCCGAGCCGATCCTGGCCGCGCTGAACGGGTTGCTCGGCATTCCCGTGGCCCACCCCTGAGCGAGGACGTGACCATGAGCTATCAGATCAGCGTGCTGGACAAGAGCCCGGTGGCCGAAGGTGCCTCGCCGGAGCAGGCGCTGCGCAACAGCCTGCAGCTGGCGCAGCGCGCCGAGCAGCTGGGCTACCACCGCTACTGGTTTGCCGAGCACCACGCTACGCCGACGCTGGCCAGCCCTGCACCGGAAGTGCTGGCTGCGTGGGTGCTGGCGCAGACCCGGCGCATCCGCATCGGCAGTGGCGGGGTGATGCTGCGCCACTACGCGCCGTACAAGGTGGCGGAGAACTTCAACCTGCTGTCGGCGCTGGCGCCGGGGCGTGTCGATCTGGGCGTGGGCAAGGCCCCCGGTGGCCTGCCGGCCTCGACCGCGGCGCTGGCAGCCGGGCGTCCGGCGTTCGCCGACTTCGACCAGCAACTGCGTGACCTGGAAGGCTATCTGTCCGGGGCCGACACCGAGGCACAGGCTCGGCCGGTTCCGCAGCAGGCACCGGAGCGCTTCCTGCTCGGGGCCAGCCCGCAGAGCGCGCAGCAGGCGGCCGAACTGGGCTGGCGCTTTGTCTATGCCGCGCACTTCGATGGTGACCCGAAGCACATTGAAGCTGCGTTCGACGCCTACCGCAGCGTCTCCTTGCAGCCACCGTTGCTGGCCACGGTGGCCTTCGCCGCGCCGACGGCCGAAGCCGCAGCCCGCCATATCGGTGCACTGCGCGTCTACAAGCTGCACCTTGGTCCCGGGCAGACGGTGAATCTGCCCAGCCCCGAGGCGGCTGCCGAGTACGCGCGCCAGGTGGGCGTGGTCGACTTCCGCATCGAAGAAACGCGCCCCAGCGTGCTGTCCGGTGATGCGCAGCACGTGCGTGACGAACTGGATGCGCTGCACCGGCGCTTCGGCGTGGGCGAGTTCATCCTCGATGCGCCGGTGGCCGACCTTGATGCACGCCTGACATCCCTTGAACTGCTGTCGCCGGCGCCGCGCGCGGCGGTGGCCTGACCAGCAGGAGCGATTCCCATGAGCACGACCCCGCGCCACATTCCGTTCGGCATCATGCTGCAGGGTCCTGGCAGCCACATGCATGCCTGGAAGCATCCCTCCAATCCGGCCGATGCCAGCGTCAACCTGCAGTTCTACATCGACATCGCGCGTACCGCCGAGGACAACGGCATCGCCTTCGGCTTCGTAGCCGACGGCCTGTACATCAACGAGAAGTCGATCCCGCACTTCCTCAATCGCTTCGAGCCGATCTCGCTGCTGTCGGCGCTGGCCACGGCGACGAAGAAGATCGGCCTGGCGGGCACGCTGTCGACCTCCTACAGCGACCCGTTTACCGTGGCCCGGCAGTTCGCTTCGCTGGACCTGCTCAGCGGCGGGCGTGCCGGTTGGAACGTGGTGACCTCGCCACTGGAGGGCTCGGGCCGCAACTACGGTCGGCCGCATCCGGAGCACGCGTTGCGCTACCAGATCGCCGACGAGTACCTGGACGTAGTGCAAGGGCTGTGGGATTCCTGGGATGACGATGCCTTCGTGCGTGAGCGCGACAGCGGCACGTTCTTCGCGCCGGAAAAGTTCCGCCGCCTCGACCACAAGGGCCGCTTCTTCCAGGTGGAAGGGCCGCTCAACATCCAGCGTTCGCCACAGGGCCAGCCAGTGATCTTCCAGGCGGGTTCGTCCGACGATGGCATCGCGCTGGCCGGCAAGTATGCCGATGCGGTGTTTACCCATTCGCCGTCGCTGGAAGAAACCCGCGCGTTCACCCAGAAGGTGAAGAACTCGGCGATCGCCCACGGCCGCAGCGGCAATGACGTGAAGATCTTCCCGGGCATCGGCCCCATCGTCGGTCGCACCGCGGAGGAGGCTGAAGCCAAGTACCAGGCGATCGCCGCACTGGCCACGCTGGAGGATGCGCTGGCGTACCTGGGGCGCTTCTTCGACCATCACGATTTCAGCCAGTACGATCCGGACGCGCCGTTCCCGGAGCTGGGTGACATCGGCAGCAATTCGTTCCGTTCCACCACCGACCGCATCAAGCAGGATGCGCGTGAGAAGGGCCTGAGCCTGCGCCAGGTGGCGCTGGAAGCGGTGAGCCCACGGCCAAATTTCATCGGTACGCCGGAGCATGTGGCCGACGAGCTGATCCGTTGGTTTGATGCTGGTGCCAGCGACGGCTTCATCCTCGGTTTCGCGGCACAGCGCGAAGGCCTGGACGATTTCGTGACCCAGGTGCTGCCGATCCTGCAGGCGCGCGGCTACCACCAGCGTGAGCTGGAAGGGCAGACGCTGCGAGCGCATCTGGGCCTGCCGTACAAGGCCAGCCGCCATTCGACCGACGCCGAACCGGCGCGGAAGGTGGGGTAAGGCGATGAGCGGAGAAAGCGCGGCAGCACCGGGCCATGCCCGGCGGAATTCCCCAACGACTGGCGTGCTGCCGGAAATCGCGGCACGCGCCGAGGCGGCCATCGCGATCCGCCATGACCTGCACCGCCACCCGGAGCTGGCCTTCGAGGAACACCGCACCAGCGCACGCGTGGCCGAGCTGCTGCAGCAGTGGGGCTATGAGGTCACCACCGGCCTCGGCGGTACCGGCGTGGTCGGTACGCTGCAGCGCGGGCAGGGCAGCCGTCGCCTTGGGCTGCGTGCCGACATCGATGCACTGCCGATCCACGAGGACTCCGGCCTGGCGTACGCCAGCCAGAACGAGGGGCTGATGCATGCCTGCGGCCACGATGGGCATACCGCCATCCTGCTGTCCGCGGCGCACTACCTGGCCCATCACGGCCGCATCGACGGCACCCTGCAGCTGGTGTTCCAGCCGGCCGAGGAAACCGGTTCGGGGGCCTCGAAGATGATTGCCGACGGCCTGTTCGAACGCTTCCCGGTGGATGCGATCTATGGCCTGCACAACTGGCCGGGTGTGCCGGTGGGCCACTTCGGCTTCGTCGACGGTCCGGCGATGGCATCGGTGGACTGGGCGCGGCTGAAAGTGATCGGCAAGGGCGGTCACGGTGCCGAGCCTCAGGGTAGCGTCGACCCGATCCTGGCGGCAGCGCATATCGTCACGGCGCTGCAAAGCGTTGTCTCGCGCAATGTGGATCCACGGCAGATGGGCGTGGTCACCGTCGGTTCGATCCACGGCGGGCAGGCCGCCAATGTGATCCCGGACGTAGTGGAGCTGAAGCTGACCGTGCGCGCCTACCTGCCCGAGGTACGTGACACCCTGCGGCGCCGTGTTACCGAGGTCGCCGAGCGGACCGCCGCCGCGTTCGGCGCGCGCGCGGAGATCGAGTTCCCGCGTGGCTTCCCGAGCGTGATCAACCATCCGCAGCAGACCGCCTACATCCGTGAGGTGGCCGTGCAGGGCTTCGGCAGCGAACACGTGGTGCCCGAATTCGCGCCGCGCACTGCCAGTGAGGATTTCGCGTTCCTGCTGCAGGCGCGGCCGGGCAGTTTCGTGTTCGTCGGCAACGGCGACAGCGCGCCGCTGCACAGCCCGCGCTATGTATTCAACGACGCCGCCATCGCGCCCGCTGCCAGCCTGTGGGCGCGGCTGGCTGAAGACTATCTGGTGAAGGACGTGGCATGAGCAGCAACGAACGCTTCCTCTACACCTCGGTGGATGATCCGCTGGCGCGGCCGCTGTTTGATGGCCTGGAGCAGGAGTACGACAGCCGCTACGCCGACGTGCGTCGACGCATCGGCGGCAGCGCCCGCGAGGAGCTGCAGCGCTACCCGGCGCAGGCCTTTGCTGCCCCGGTTGGCGCGTTCGTGCTGCTGCTGCGCGATGGTGTGGCGATCTCCGGCGGTGCCTTCATGCCGCACCGCGATCCGGATACCGCCGAGTTCAAGCGCATCTGGACATTGCCAGGGCTGCGCCGCCAGGGCATCGCGCGGCGCGTGCTGCAGGAGCTGGAAGACCAGGCAGCGCGGCAAGGATACCGGCGGGTGTTCCTGACGACCGGCTTCCGCCAGCCTGAGGCTGTTGGCCTGTACCTCAGCCATGGCTACACCGCGCTGTTCGACCTGGAGGCCGACCCGGAAACGGTTGCGCATCTGCCGTTCGAAAAGCACCTGCGGGCAGCGACGCCTGTCGTTGCGCCTGCGCAGACCCAGCTGCAAGGAGCCCACGCGTGAGCACGCCTTCGACCGCGCTGGATGGCATTGCAACCCGGCCGGCGCCAGCACCGGCGCTGAAGATCGTGCCGGCCCGGCATCCGCTGCAGGTCTTCGGCACGGTGCTGGCACTGGCGCTGATCCTGATCGGGCTGCAATCAGTGCTGGGCAATCCGCGCTGGGGCTGGGGCACCTTCGCCGAGTGGTTCTTCGCACGCCCGGTGCTGGAAGGCCTGGGCCGTACGCTGCTGTTGACCGCACTCGGTACCGGTCTAGGCTTCGCGCTGGGCACCTTGCTTGCGCTGGCCCGGGTGTCCGGTTCACCGCTGCTGTCGGCGGTGTCGTGGGGCTATGTCTGGTTGTTCCGTTCGATCCCACTTCTGGTGCTGTTGTTGCTGTTGAACAACCTGGGCTACCTGTACACCACCATCGAGCTGGGCGTGCCGTTCACCGGTATCAGCCTGTTCTCGTACCCGACCACGCAGCTGATTGGTGTGTTCACCGCGGCGGTGCTGGGCCTGACCCTGAACCAGGCGGCGTTCTCGGCGGAGGTGATCCGTGGCGGCATCCTGTCTGTGGACCATGGGCAGTATGAGGCGGCCGCCGCGCTTGGCCTGCCGCGTGGCCGCCAGGTGCGCCGCATCATCCTGCCGCAGGCGATGCGCTCGATCCTGCCGGCCGCGTTCAACGATGTGATCGGCCTGGCCAAGAGCACTTCGGTGGTCTACGTGCTGGCGCTGCCTGAGCTGTTCTACACGGTGCAGGTGATCTACCGCCGCAACCTGGAAGTGGTGCCGCTGCTGATGGTGGCCACGGTCTGGTACCTGGTGATCCTCACCGTGCTGTCGTTGCTGCAGCGGCGCGTGGAGCAGCGCTTCGCGCGCGGTCAGCTGCAGCGCGAGCGTTCGGTATCGCGTGTCTCGTCACCGACGCGCGCCACAGGTGAGGCTGCACCGCGCGTGGTCAATCGCCCGCGCATCGCCGCGCAGGTTGAAGCGGGCGAGGGGGCATCGGTATCGCTGCACGGTGTGGGCAAAGTGTTCGGCGACCAGCCGGTGCTGGAAGACGTGAACCTGGACCTGCGCGCTGGCAGCGTGACGGTGCTGATCGGCCCGTCCGGCGCCGGCAAGTCCACGTTGCTGCGGCTGATAAACCACCTGGAACGTGCCGACAGCGGTTACGTGACCGTCGGCGGCCAGCTGATCGGCTACCGCCGCGATGGTGACACCCTGTACGAGCTGCCCGAGCGTGAGATCCGCCGCCGTCGTGCGGAGGTGGGCATGGTGTTCCAGGGCTTCAACCTGTTCCCGCACCTGACTGCGCTGGAGAACATCATCGAGGCACCGATCGCAGTGCGTAGCGTGTCGCGCGCGCAGGCCGAGCAGCAGGCGCGCACGCTGCTGGAACGGGTCGGCCTGGCCGATAAGGCCGATGCCTTCCCGCGCCAGCTGTCCGGCGGCCAGCAGCAGCGCATCGCGATTGCTCGTGCGCTGGCCCTGCAACCGAAGGTGCTGCTGTTCGACGAACCGACCTCGGCACTGGACCCGGAGCTGGTGGCCGAAGTGCTCAGCGTGATCGAGGAGCTGGCAAGCTCCGGCACCACGCTGGTGATTGTCACCCACGAACTGAGCTTCGCCCGCCGCGTGGCCGACCACGTGGTGATGATGGACCAGGGGCGGGTGATCGAGCAGGGCTCGCCCGAGGCGCTGTTCGAGCGCCCGCGCCAGCAACGCACCGCCGATTTCCTGGCCAAGACCCTGTAACCCCGGAAGGAAGACCATGAGCCCTGAAGCACCGCGTCGCCCCTCACGCAGCACCCTGTTGATCGTGGGCGTGCTGGTCATCGGCATCGCCGGCATCGTCTATTCGCGCGTGCGTCAGGCACCGGACGCGAGCGTCGTGGCCGCGACCAGCCTTGCCGGTGCGAATACGGCGGTGCTGAAAGGAACGCTCGATCCCAAGGCGCAGGCATTGATCCCGGCCGGCTACCGCTTCGTCACGCCCGGTGCGTTCACCATCGCCACCCATCCCGGTCAGCTGCCCTTGGCAGACTACGGCGCCGACAGCAAGGACGTGGTGGGCGTCGAGCCGGATATCGCTCGCCTGATCGCCGATGGGCTGGGGTTGAAACTGGTGGTGGTGCCGGTGGCCTGGGCCGACTGGCCGCTGGGTCTGGAATCAGGCAAGTACGATGCGGTGCTGTCGAACGTGACGGTGACCGAAGAGCGCAAGAAGAAGTTCGATTTCTCCAGCTACCGTTACGATCTGCTGGGAATTTACACGCGCACTGATGGGCCGATCCAGAAGATCGAAAAGCCGGCTGACGTGGCCGGGCTGAAGGTGGTGGTCGGCGCCAGCACCAACCAGGACCAGATCCTGCGCCAGTGGGACCAGCAGAACATCGCCGCTGGCTTGAAGCCGGTGGAGTACCAGTACTTCGATGACGCCGTGGTTGGGCGGCTGGCAGTGATCACCGGGCGCGCCGATGTCTCGTTCGAGCCCAACGCCACCGGCGCCTATTCGGCGCGCGATGGCAAGGTGCGGCGTGTGGGCCTGTTCCCGGGGGGCTGGCCGAACGCCGCGGCGATCTCGGTGACCACGCGCAAGGGCAGCGGCCTGGCTGATGCGGTGACGCAGGCGCTGAACACCCAGATCGGCAGTGGCACCTATGCCCAGGCGCTGAAGCGATGGAATGTGGCCGAGGAGGCCGTGCCGCAGTCGCAGACCAACCCGCCGGGGCTGCCGACGCTCTGACGCCGGGCATCGCCCGGCAGCTACCGCTGCTTTTGTAGAGCCGAGCCATGCTCGGCTGCAGTTCGCGTGGTGTGCGATGCGTCGAGCATGGCTCGACTCTACAAGAGCATCCACGCATGGCGTGGATCTACTCGCAGAGTCTGACTTCTGTAGAGCCGAGCCATGCTCGGCTGCAGTTCGCGCGGTGCGCGATGAGTCGAGCATGGCTCGACTCTACAAGAGCATCCACGCATGGCGTGGATCTACTCGCGGAGCGTGCATTCTGTAGAGCCGAGCCATGCTCGGCTGCATTACCAGACCGCTTCCAACGTCCGGAACGGTTTCGCCAGGCGCACGCCCTCGGCATCGAAGTCGGAAACGCTGCGTCCATCTACGCGCACAGACTTCGGCGCGGTCCGGTTCGGCCACCACATGCGCACGGCGGTGTCCTTGCGCAGCCCCTCGCCAATCACCACTGTCAGCAGTCCGTCGCGCTGCCGCGCCTGCATCTGCAACGTGCCATACGCGGTCGGCAGGCGTTCCACCGACAACCCATCCCCGGCCACCCAAGACGGCGGCGTGCCCGGCAGCAATGACAACGCGTCATCGTCCTCGCGCATCAACATGCCGAACAGCGTGCGGCCGTATTCGGCACCGATCCAGGTATGCGGCATGTCGCCCAGGTAGCGCGGGAAGCGCAACCGCGAATGCACCACTTCGGCCAGCACCTGCCACTCAAGCGGGCGCCGATCATGCAGCAGTCCCTGCAGCAGTTCGTCGGCGGCCTCGGGCTGGCCTAGATGCACGTAGCTCAATACATTGCGGATCTCGTACGGGGTGTAGGCATACAGCGCACCGGGCTGGCTGCGCTTGCGCACGTCGTCCAGGTAGCGGGCGAAGGTGGTCCGCAACGCATCTGCCGGCAGCACGCTCTGCGCACCGGTGGGGTCCAATGCAATCGAAACGCCGGTGGGATCACCATCGCCCAGATCCGCCGAGGACGGAATGAAGTCGATGCCCTTCCACGCCATCGTCGCCCGGATCGAGGCATGCAGTGCGTCGTACAGCAGCTTGTACTGTTCGCGCGCCCAACGGGCGGTTTCATGGTCGCCAAGTGCCTCTGCCAGCCACGCGCCGTCGTGCCAGCCCTTCAGTCCCCAGTAGTCATCCCAATAGCTGTGGGTGGGCGAAGGGTAGCCCTCGTGGCTGATCGACGGCGCAAGAATGCCCGCGAAGCGCTCCGGCGCTGGCTGGTCAGCCATGTAACCCGCTACCAGCGTGCGCTCGCGCAGCTGCTGCAGGAAGCACAGCGCCGCCTTCACTTTCGGCAGGTACGCGCGCACCGACTCCGCACCGCCATCGAGGCGGGCGACATCGGCGACCAGTGCCACATACTGGCCCTGGCTGTCGTACTCGATGTCCGAACCAAAGCCGGTGTTGACGCTGCCATCGTCGTTGAGGATCGGCGAGACCAGTCCGCTGCCGTGCACGCCGTGCTGGCTGTACCACGCCAGGTAGTCGCGCGCGACCTTGGCTTCGCCCATGCGCAGCAGCACCGCCGAGGTGGCCATGCCATCGCGGATGAAGGAGCGGTTGTAGTTGCGCGGGCCGGGCTGCATGGCCGGGCCGGTCTGGTTGATCAGCATGTAGGCAGCCTGCGCGCGCAGCATGTCCACCAGCGAGGGATCGGGCAGGCGCAGGCCGACCTGGCCCAGCCGCGCCTGCCAATCTGCGGACGCCTGCGTGGCCAGCGTCTCGAACGCCGCATTGGCATCACGGGGCAGCGTGGACAGGTCAAGCGCAGGCGCCTCGGGCAGCACGCCATTGGCATCGGCAGCGGCGGTGCCGAGTGGGAACGCCACGACCACCGCATCGCTGGCACCGGGCGCGAGGCGGATCCGGTAGCTCAATGCGGCTGCGGCCAGTCCTTGCTCGTCACGTGCCTGCTGCGAGGAAGGCAGTTCGCCGGCAGCGACGTCTGCGGTGATCTCCGTTGCGCCGTCCTTCCCGAACGGCGCCACGCCGGACGCAGCCACTGGCGTGAGCGAATGCAGCAGCGTGCGGCCATTGATGCGCAGGGCCTTTCCATCGATGGCCACCTCGCGGATCGGCGACAGCCCGCCGTTCTGCCACGGCGGATTCATCTGCATCGGACGCACGACCAGACTGAGCGTGCCGTCGATCGCCGTGGTGCCGGTGTTGTGCAGTCGATGGCGGAGGAAGGTCACCGGCTGGCCATCGCGCTCGATGGCGAACACCTCACTGCGCAGCTCCAGCCTAGGCTGCGGCGACCAGGTGGCCGAAGGCATAGGCTTCCAGCCATCGCGCAGGGCGTGCTGTACGGGCTGACCGGCGGCACCTGCAGAACGCCCGTCGGCGCTTCGCCAGATCGGCTGTACCAGCGGCGCACCCTTGAACGCTTCCAGGTTGCCGTATTCGTCGAAGATGGATTTCTGCCGACCCGCGTGCACACCCACGGCGGTCCAGTAGGTCTGCTGCATCTGCAGCGAGGCGGGGAACAAGGCACGTTGCGCACCGCTGGCGGCAATCTGGTAGCGCTTCATCGGCGTCATCACGGCTTTCGGGCCAAGCAGGCGCAGGCGCGCGATCTGCGGGGCAGCGCCGTCCACGGCCAGGCGGAATGCACGTAGAGGTTGTGCCGTGTCAGCAGCCAGCCAACTCTGCCGATGGCTGGCCGCCTGTGCATCGTGTGCGAGGTCCTGCCATCGGCCCTGTGCGTCCTGCGCCCGCAAGCGGGCGGCGCCGCGCCCGCCATCGGCCCAGTCGACCGCGAGACCGGCCGTGGACTGGGTGCGAGGCAGCATGATCTCGAGCGTATGGGATCCACCTTTTCCGGCTGGAACCGCGACGGTGCCACCGCCTTGCCAGAGCGCCGCCGCCTGCGCTGCATCGACACCGCTGATGCGTGCGCTGAGCGTGCTGTCCAGCGGCTCCATCTCGAAGATCGACACGCCCCAATCGGAGGTGCGCTGTGGGCTGGCCAACCGCAGGTAGCGCGCCTGGCGTGGCGCGAAGTACAGCGTTTCCACGTCGCCCAGCGAATCGGCCATGGTGTACGCGGTCTGCCACTGTGTGCCGTCCAGCGAGGTCTGCAGTGAATAGCCCTCTGGATTGGAGACATCCCAGGTGATCCGTGCGCCCGCCAGCATCGTCGGTGCACCCAGATCGATCTGGAACCAGTGGCCCGGACTGAAGGCGCCGCCGGTGACGGTCTTGGGGTCGCCGTCGATCAGGTGGCTGATCGCCATCGCCGGTACCTGCTGCGAGGAGGCGCTGGCCTGCCATTGGCTGCGTGGTGGCAGCGTCTGTGCCTGTGCGCTGAAGGCCAGCGCGGCCAACAGCAGGGCAGTGGCAGATCGCCATGGGATAGCTGAGCGGAAGACCTTGGAACGTTCGGCGCGCAACGTCATTACGGACAGCCTCGCAGGTTCGACCGGAATCGGGCGAGCGCTACGCTAGCAAGGGATGTAATCGGTTACATGACGCACTGCAGCGCCGCCGGGCGCTGGCGCTGCCATCGCGGGAGCGCTGACGGATGTGGCTCTGGACGGCTGCAGGCTTGCCCCTATGCTGATTGGCAACGACCACCGATCTGAAATGGATTGATGATGGAGTTCAGTTTCACGCTGATGTACCGAGTGCCTGATACCGGAAAAGATCTCAGTGCATTTGAGCGAGGTCTTGCAGAGGTGGGGTGCGACGATGCGCTGCTGGGCAGTGGTTCGCCGGGCGTTTTGGCGTTGCGATTCCAGCGAGAAGGCACAGCCGCAGACGATGTCGCGCGTGCCGCATGCGTGCAGGTCCAGAATGCGGTACCGGAAGCCGAATTGATAACCGTGCATGTCGATGTCAGCAATGCTGGCGGCGTCTCCAATTGCGGTGACTCCAAAGCTGAGCTTGTTTGACGTCCACGGCGCACTTCTCAGAAGCAGCCGAGCATGGCTCGGCTCTACATGGCTTCCGGCAGGTCAAGCGGCATCCTCCATTACAGCTCCACCGTCTCCCACCAGCGCGTACCCGCCTGCGGCGCCTGCATGTCCAGTGCTTCGCCCATCATCGGCGTGGCCACCGGCACGTTCTTTGCGGCGGCCAATGCGGTGATGCGCTCGAACGGTTGCTGCCAGGCGTGCAGCGCCAGATCGAAGGTGCCGTTGTGGATCGGCAGCAGCCACTTGCCGCGCAGGTCCAGGTGCGCCTGCAGGGTCTGCTCGGGCTGCATGTGCACGAAGGCCCAGCGCGGGTCGTAGGCACCGGTTTCGATCATGGTCAGGTCGAACGGGCCGTACTTCTCACCGATGGCTTTGAAGCCGTCGAAGTAGCCGGTGTCGCCGCTGAAGAAGATGCGGAAGTCGCCGTCCTGGATCACCCATGACGCCCACAGGCTGCGATCGCTGTCGCCCAGACCGCGGC
Organism: Stenotrophomonas sp. TWI1409; assembly: GCF_039673015.1. Classification (NCBI taxonomy): domain Bacteria; kingdom Pseudomonadati; phylum Pseudomonadota; class Gammaproteobacteria; order Lysobacterales; family Lysobacteraceae; genus Stenotrophomonas; species Stenotrophomonas sp. TWI1409. Next base: position 74,526 of record NZ_JBDJKU010000002.1, on the reverse strand, counting down.
CGGAGAAATGCTGGCCCGGGGTGGCGGTCAGGCGCAGGCCACCGGCCTCGGTCGATTGCCACCAGTCCAGCTGTTCGACCTTGCTGGCGTCCACGCCCCACGCAATCAACTGGTCGCCCACGCCAAGCGGTGCGATGAAGCGCGCGGTCTTGCCGGCCAGCTGCATCACTGCGGCATGGTCCAGGTGGTCGTAATGGTTGTGCGAGAGGATCACGCCGGCGATCGGCGGCAGTTCGTCGATGCTGATCGGCGGTGCGTGGAAGCGCGCCGGGCCCAGCCACTGTACCGGCGAAGCGCGCTCGGAGAACACCGGATCGGTCAGCCAGTACTGGCCGCGCAGCTTCAGCAGGATCGTGGAATGCCCGAGCCGGAACAGGCTGCGATCAGGCGCGGCGTCCAGGGTTGCACGGTCCAGCGGCAGCACCGGAATGGGGTGGGCGGGCACGGTGCCCTTGGGCTTGTTGAACAGGAACGTCCACCAGATCTCCGCGCCATCGCGCACGCCCATCGCCGGACGCGGCAGGGCATTGCGGAACTTGCCGTCGCGGTACTGCGGCGAATCGGGGAAGTCGGGGAGGGACCAGGACTTGCAGAAGGTGTAGGCGGTCACGGCGAGGATTCCAAGCAAAAGGACAAGGAGCAGGCGCTTCATGGGTGACGTCCGCTGGGTACACTGCACAGTGTAGTTTCGTGTTTTTCAAAAGTACACTGCCGGGTGTAAAATGGTGGCGTCCGTTCAGTTATCCGGTTTCCGCCATGTCTCGTGCCCCGCAACGCCTGACCGACCGCAAACGCGAAGCCATCGTGCGTGCGGCGGTGGAGGAGTTCCGTGCATCGGGCTACGAGGCGACCAGCATGGACCGCATCGCCGAGGTGGCGGGGGTCTCCAAGCGCACCGTCTACAACCACTTCCCGAGCAAGGAAGCGTTGTTCTCGATGATCCTGGAGGAGCTGTGGGAGCGCAGCGTGGCCAGCGACGCACTGCCGTACCGCGCCGACCAGCCGCTGCAGGCGCAGCTGATGCAGCTGCTGGGGCAGAAGCTGGAACTGCTCAGTGATGCCAACTTCATCGACCTGGCACGGGTGGCAATGGCCGAGATCATCCATTCGCCGGAACGTGCGCAGGCCATCGTCTGCCGCATGGGCGAGAAGGAAAGCGGTGAGAGTGCGTGGATCCGCGCGGCAATCGCCGATGGCCGGCTGCGCCAGGTCGATCCGGAGTTCGCCGGCCACCAGCTGCACGGGCTGGTGAAGAGCTTTGCATTCTGGCCACAGGTGACGATGGGGCAGGCGCCGTTGAACGAACAGGAGCGCGCACGCGTGGCCGAATCGGCGGTGGCGATGTTCCTGGGTTACTACGCGGTCTAGCTGGCGGCGAAGCGGCGGAACTCGTCGGCCGGCAGCGCCGCCGAGTACAGATAGCCCTGGCCGACATCCACGCCCAGTGCGCGCAGTTGCTGTTCCTGCGCCAGGGTTTCGGTACCTTCGGCCACCACGATGGCGCCGCAGCGGTGCGCGACTTCGACGATGAAGCGCACGATCGACTGCGACTTGGCGTCGGACAGCGTGGCGATCAGCGCCTGCTCGATCTTGACCTCGGCGATGGCCAGCTGCGAAAGCAGGATCAGGGTTGAATAGCCGGCACCGAAATCGTCCAGTGACAGCGTGACCTCCGCCGCCAGCAATTGCGCGATGTTGGCATCGACGACGTCGCGCTCGACGATTTCGGTCCATTCGACGATCTCCAGCCGCAGCATCATGCCGGGCACATCGTGCAGCTGCAGCAGTTCCTGCAGGCGCAGGCCGAAGTCGGGCAGGCGCAGTGACTCGGCCGAGACGTTCACGGCGATCTTCAGCTGCGAGCCATCGCGTCGGCACTGCTGCAGGAAGTGGATGGCCGACTGCAGCGTGGCCCATTCCAGTTCAGCCAACCGCCCCTGCCGGCGCAGCAGCGAGATCACCCGCATCGGCGCGATCAGCCGGCCCTCGCCGTCGCGCATGCGCAGCAGTGCTTCGGCGCCGACCAGCTGGCGATCCTGCAGACGATGCTTGGGCTGGTAGCACAGGGGGGCATCTCCCTGCTGCAACCAGCGTTCGAGGGCGACTTCGATCAGGGCGTCGATCTCGCTGTCGCGCTGAACCGGATCGTCGAAGAACACAACGCCTGATTCGATCGCACTCAGCGCCACGGTGATCGCGCGGAACGGAAGATGTCCTTCGTCGGCATCGGCGGGGGGCTTCAGTTCGACCACCGCACAGCGGAACAGCGGCCGGAAGCCGGGCCAATCGCGGCCGACCCGATCGGCCAGGTTGCTGGCCAGCTCGGTGATCTGCGGCTGCGTGCGCAGTTCGAACAAGGTCAGGTCGCGCACCAGGATCGCCAGCGCGGCATCGCCGAACTGGTAGATCTCCAGCTGCCCGGCTGGCAGCGAGGGCAGCAGCCGATGCACCTCGTCGGTGCTGTCGCGCTGCCACAGGCCGTTGTCCTGCAGCGGACCATAGCGCAGGCGCAGATCGCGCAGGTTGCCCATCTCGGCCACGATCAGGCAGGCCTTGCCGATGCCGTCGTTGTCGCGCCAGTAATGCTGCAGGCGTTCGCCAAGTGCACGCATGTTGGGCAGGCCACTGATCGGATCGATGCGCAGCCAGGCCTGTTCGCGCTGACGCTGTGCATCGATCTGCGCATCGTTGTAGACCAGCGCGAACACCGCGCCGAGCATCAGCAGCGATAGTGGCAGTGCCAGCAGCCGCTGGATTGCCAACTCCTCCACGGGCAGCTGATTGGCGCCGATGATTGCGACGCCCAGTGCCAGGCCAAACGCAGTGACGGCGATACGCACGCCCCAGGCCTGCAGGATCACGCGCAGCGAGAGCTCATTGAGCATGCGCGGGTGCAGGCGCCTGCGCAGCCAGACGCCGGCCAGCATCTGCAGCGTGGCCTCGAGGCCGGCCGGCAGGAAATACTGGGTGCCGGCAAACTGGTAGCGCGCCAGCAGGCTGGCGGCCAGGCAGGTCAGGCCACCGCGCCAACCGCCCAGCAGGCCACTGACCAGCAGGATGTCGAAGCCGAGGTGCAGCTTGACCACTCCCTGGGTGTAACGGGCCACGAACCAGGAATTGAACAGGTAGATCAGGCCCAGCGCCACGCCGACATACAGGCGACGGCCTTCAATGGCGTGCCCGGCGCGGCGGGTGGCGATCAGCAGCACGCCGATCATGCCGATCACCGCCGTGGCCTGCAGCAGGTACAGCGGCAGGCTGGGCAGGGCGCTGTCCAGGACCTGGGCCGAGACCCGTGAAAGCGCATCCATAGCAGGTTCCCGCCTGTGACCGACGGCCAGTGACGAGCAGCGTAGTCGCAGCAGGGCGCAGGTTCAATTGCACTGGCTGGGTTCGGGCAGGAGGTGGTCGGCCATGAAATCGACAAACGCGCGTACACGCGGTTGCTGATGGCGATGGCTTGGCCAGAGGGCCCAGAAGGTGCTGCGCTCGGTGCTCCATGGGTCCAGGACGCTGACGAGTTCACCGCGGTCCAGCGCATCACGCGTGGCGAAGTCGGGCAGGCACGCAATGCCATGGCCATCAATGGCCGTGTGCAGGATCGTCTCAAGATGATTGGCGGTCATTGCGGCAGTCAGCCGCAGCTCGGTGCCTCCCTCATGCGTGGGCAGTGGCCAACGTTCGATCAGGCCGGTGCCGGGAAAGCGATGGAGAAGGCACGCGTGGCCGCTCAGATCATCCGGGTGCTGTGGCGTGCCGCGCTTGGCGAAGTACGCAGGGGCGCCCACACAGAGCAGGCGGGCACTGCCGAGGTTGCGGCCGTGCAGCCTGGAGTCGGCGGGGTTGCCCGTGCGGACAACGGCGTCGAAGCCCTCCTCGATGACATCGACAAGACGGTCGCTGAAGTGCAGGTCGAGTTCGATGGCGGGAAAGCGGTGCGCAAAGGCCGATAGCACCGGCAGCATCAGTCCGCTGGCGAGTGGAAGACTGACCTTCAGGCGACCGCTGGGCGCGGCCTGGGCGTCGGTCAGCTCGCGCTCCGCTGCGGCGACCTCGGTCATGATGCGACGGCAGCGTTCAAGGAACTGCTCGCCTTCGGCAGTCAGGCTGACGCTGCGGGTATTGCGATTCAGCAGGCGGGCGCCCAGGCGCTCTTCCAGCCGGGCGATGGTCTTGCTTGCCGCCGAAGGGGTGATGCCACGCTGTCGTGCTGCGGCCGCGAAGCTGCGTGCCTCGGCGACCAGAACGAAGAGGCTGAGACCGGCAAAGCTGTCCATGACATGGCCATTGATGACGTTCATGTCATTAAAGCACGGACACAACGATGGATTCTTAGGCGATAGCGTCGTCGATAGCATCAATGGGGTGGCGCCTGGCCACGCTGGAGCTTCATCGACATGTCTGTTGCCTCTGCTGAGACGGCCGGATCATCACGCATTGGAGTGGTGCTTGCGGGCTGCCTGACGGCGCTCACCATTCCGTTGAGCATTGCCAGCCCCGCCGTTGGCATTCCCGCCATCCGGGACGCGCTGGGCGGTTCGCCTGCGGCGTTGTCCTGGATCATCAACGCCTATCTGTTGACCTACGGCTGCACCACGCTGGTGGCCGGTGGGCTGGCCGATCTGCATGGCAGGCGCCGGATCTGGCTTCTGGGCGGCGCGTCGTTTGCGCTGGTCACCGGCCTGATCCCATTGATGCCCGGTGTGGCGTGGATCAATGCACTGCGACTGCTTCAGGGGATGGCGGCGTCGGCTGCGTTTGCCGGTGCGATGGCGTCGCTGGCGCAGGTGTTCGACGGCCAGGCGCGGGCCAGGGTGTTCAGCCTGATCGGCACCACCTTTGGTGCAGGAGCCGCAGGCGGTCCGCTGCTGGCAGGCGGGTTGATCGATGCGCTGGGCTGGGAATGGGTGTTCTTCCTGCCTGCGTTGCTGGCCGCCCTGACCGTACCGTTGGTCGCCCTGTCATCCGTCGAATCGAAGAGCACCGGTTCGCCACGCCTGGATTGGCTGGGCGCCGTCACCTTCATGCTGGCGCTGGGGTCACTCACCTACGCCATGATCGTGCTGCCGGAACGCGGCCTGTTGCATCCGCAGACGCTGGTACTGCTGGCGCTCTCGATGGTGTTGCTGGCCGCGTTCATTGCCGTCGAGCGCTCCCATCGAACACCGCTGCTGGATCTCGGGCTGTTCCGCAACCGGCGCTTTGTCGGCGTGCAGATTCTCGCCGCTGCGCCTGCGTTCTCGTACGTCGTCCTTCTGGTGGTGCTGCCGGCGGGGTTCATCGGTGTTGAAGGGCTGCGGCCCACCGAAGCCGGACTGGCGATGGCAGCATTGTCTGCACCCTTGCTGGTTGTTCCCCTGGTTGCCGGTTACCTGCTGCGCTGGATTCCGGCGCGGGCGCTGTGTTGTGCGGGCCTGCTGATCGGCGCGCTTGGACTCGCATGGCTGGCCCAGGTGTTCCAGCTACCTTCGGTGCGCTGGATGCCGATGCTGGTCATCGGGATCGGCATCGGTCTGCCTTGGGGGATCATGGATGGCCTGGCGGTCAGCGTGGTTGGCAAAGAGCAGGCAGGCATGGCCGCGGGCATCTTCAACGCAATGCGACTGGCAGGCGATTCCATTGCCCTCGCGCTTGTCGGCATCATGCTCTCATCCCGCATTGGCCGGAGTATGGCGCTTGACGCCAGCGTCGTGGCCCGTGCCGCCGTGCACAGGCTGTCCATGGGCGACCTTGGCGGAGCGGTGGAGGCATTGCCCGGCGTTTCGAGAACGGCGCTGGCCCAGGCATACATGGAGTCCGTCCGTGGCCAGCTGTTTGTCCTGGCGATGGCGACCGTGCTGACCGCCATCGTGCTCGGGTACCTGTTGCGCGAAGAGGGTGAGCCTGGCCTGTGCAGGCGCGGTCAGTAGCGCGGGTCGGCGATGGCCGGCAGCACCAGTTCGCGCACGAAGCCGGACGGTGACAACTGCAGCAACGCGCGCACCATCGCAACGACGTCGTGCACCGGCACCAGCTCGCCGTCGCCGCGCGCTGCGGCCTCGGCCACCGGCACTGACAGTGCATCGTCGGTGTTGAGGTAGCCCAGCTGCAGGCTGGTCACCGCCAGGCGGCGATCGCGGAAGCCCTCGCGCAATGCATCGGCGATGCCGTTGAGCGCGAACTTGGATGCGCCGAACGCCACTTCCGGGCGGCCGCTGCGTGGCAGTGCCGAGGTCGAGCCGGTCAGCACCAGCTGCGGGCGTGGCGCGCCCAGCACCCGCGGCAGCAGGCGCTGCAGCAGCACCAGGGTGGCGGTGATGTTGACGTCGACCAGTTGGGTGAGTGCGGCATCGGTTTCGTCGAGGAAGGCGTACTCGTCGCTGAAGGCGGTCTGTTCCCAGATGCCCAGGTTGTGGATCAGCACATCCAGATCGGCAGGTGCCTGTGCTGCGATGTGGTCGGCAGCCACGGTCGGCTGGGACAGATCGGCTTCGATCCACTGCAGGGTGACGCCCTCGGGGCATTCAATATCGCGCGGTCGGTTGCGTGAAACGCCGATGACGGTGTCGCCTGCACTGCACAGGCCTTCCACGAACGCCCGACCGAGGCCCCTGCTGGCGCCGATGACCATCAATTTCATGTTGCTTCCTTGTTGTACTGCGGCGGCCTCAGTCGACCGCCAGAACGGTGTCCCAATCGGCGAACGCACGCAGGCCGCTGCGTTCGGCGGTAATGATCGAGGCGGTGTTGTCGAGCTGGCAACGGTACTGCGGCTGCAGCCCGGCCGTCTGTGCGGACACGGCCATGGCGCGTACCAGCTGGCGCGCGTGCCCGCGACCGCGGGCCTCGGGCAGGGTCAGCACGCCCATGTCGGCCAGGGCCGGATCCAGGCTCCACGGGTACATGCTTCCCGCGGCAACCAGCCGCTCGCCATCGAAGGCGCCGAACACCTGCCAGTGGTCCAGCTCGACCCAGGCGGCATCCAGATCCTCCTCGCTCGCGCTGGCCTGGAACCCGTCGAACGCGGCTGCGTCGGCCGGGCCAAGACAGCGGATATGTGGCGGTGCAGGGCGCTCGGCCAGGGCCGCAAGTTCTGCGGCGGGGAAGTAGAAGACGCGATCCGCGCCATGCGTGCGCTGGCCGAGCTGCTGCAGGCGTAGTTGCAGCTGCGGGAGCGTCCAGTGCGGCTGCGCGTGCAGTTGCAGGCGAGCGGCCAGGGCCGGGCGCAGCAGTGCGCGCGCGGGGCCCACGACCGGCTGCAGCAGCATGCCGTCCTCGCCCTCATCGAAATCATCGCTGCACGCCAACTGCAGCAGTGGATCATCCTGCAACATGCGCTGCCCGGAGAACACGCTGCGCCAGGTCGCATCGATCAACGGGGCAAACACATCATCCATGACCGGTGTCTCGCTCAGTGCCGGGGCAGGTCCACCTGCAGGCCGGCGGCCTTCCATTCGGGGTAACCGGCGGCGAGCCGCTGCGCGGTCAGTCCGGCCTCGCGCAGCATCGCCACCGCATCGTTGGACAGCACGCAGTAGGGACCGCGGCAATACGCGACAATGTGGACGGCACGCGGCAGTTCGTCCATCCGTGCACGCAGTTCCGTAACGGGAATGTTCAGCGCGCCGGGCAGGTGTCCCAGATCGAATTCCTCACGCGGCCGCACATCCAGCAGCACCACGCTGCTGCGTTGTTCCAGCAACTGCTCGACAGTCAGGCCTTCCAGAGCATCGCGGCGCTGCAGGCTGTCGTGGATCACGCCGTGCATCTCGCTGCGCTGGTGGTCGGCATAGTCGCGCAGCGCGGCCAGCAGGTTGCCCAGCGGACCCTCACCACTGCGGTAGAGGATGCGCTTGCCATCGCGTCGGGTCTGAACCAGGCCAGCACGGCGCAGCTGCTGCAGATGCTGGGAGGTATTGGCCACCGACAACCCGGTCAGTTCGGCCAGGCGCTCCACGGCGCGCTCGCCCTGGGCGATGTGCTCCAGCAGGGCCAGGCGATGGGCATGGCCGAGCGTGCGGGCGATCTCGGCCAAGGCTTCCAGCGGTGAGAGCGGTGGCTCTGTTGCAGCGTTCATGCGGCGCACGCTAGCATCGCTCTATCATTCAAGCAAATAATTGAAGGTGTGCGATATGGCTGGCCTGGCGACATTCGTGATGGATTCGGTGGTAGTCGGCGTGGGAGCGACCGCTGTGATGGACCTGTGGGCGCTGGTGCAGCGGCGGCTGCTCGGCATTCCCTCGCTGGATTTCGCGATGGTGGGCCGCTGGTTGGGGCATCTGCCGCGCGGGCGCTTCCGCCACGATGGCATCGGCCGCTCGGCTGCGGTCAGTGGCGAGCGCGCGCTGGGCTGGACCGCGCATTACGTGATCGGTGTGGTCTTCGCCGCGTTGCTGCTGGCCGTGGTGGGGAACGGTTGGGTGCAGGCGCCGACACTGTGGCCGGCGCTGGCCTTCGGCATCCTCAGCGTCGCCGCACCGTTCCTCATCCTGCAGCCGGGCATGGGCGCGGGCATTGCCGCTTCAAAGACCCCGGCGCCGGGCAAGGCGCGCCTGCGCAGCCTGGTGGCGCACAGTGTGTTCGGCCTGGGCATGTACCTTTCCGCGTTGTTGTTGGCTGCGGTCCATGCAGGATGAGCGAGAATCCGTGGGGTCACCGGCAACAGGAACACCTCGGCATGGAAGCACCCGAATCCATCAGTGATGACATGCCGCTGCCGTGGGCTTGGCAGGAGGCGTTGGCCGATGCGCGCATCGAGCGGCAATCGATCGGTGTGTCGCGTGCGGATGTTGCCCGCGTGCATCGGCCGGGCCAGGCCGATGCCTTCCTGAAGTCGGAAGTGATCGACGCCTTCAGTGAGCTGGGCGATGAGATCGCGCGCCTGCGTTGGCTGCAGGCACAGGGACAACCGGTGCCAACGGTGATTGCCACTGCCGAAGAGGCGGGCCGGCGCTGGTTGCTGATGAGCGCGCTGCCTGGCCGCGACCTGGCCTCGTCGCCGGAGCTCGCGCCGCAGCAGCTGGTGGAGCTGCTGGCCGACGCGCTACGCGGGCTGCATGCGTTGCCGGTGGCAGCCTGTCCGTTCGACCAGCGACTGGCGTCGCGCGTGCAGGTTGCGCAGGCCCGCGTTGAAGCGGGCCTGGTGGATGCCGATGATTTCGATGACGAACGCCTGGGCCAGAGTCCGCAGCAGGTCTTCGCCGAACTGTGCAGCACCCGGCCCGACCATGAAGACCTGGTGGTCAGCCACGGAGACGCCTGCCTGCCGAACCTGATGGCGGTCGAGGGCCGCTTCAGTGGCTTCATCGACTGTGGCCGGCTGGGTGTGGCCGACCGCTACCAGGACCTGGCGCTGGCCGTGCGCAGCCTTGTCTACAATTTGGACAACACGCGTTGGGTGGCGCCGCTGTTCAAGCGCTACGGCATGGTTGCCGACGAACGACGGTTGGCGTTCTACCGGTTGCTCGACGAGTTCTTCTGAGCCCGCGCATGGCTGGCGATGGCCGCGCAGATCAGGCCACCGACCACGCTCAGGTGTTCCAGCGCGAAGAACAGGGCCAGCTGCTGTTCGGCGCCGTGCTTGTTCCAGAAGGTATGCACGATGACGATGGTCAGCAGCATGAACACCGCCAGCGCGCCGCTGCCCAGCCAGAGCAGGCGATCGAGCAGCAGGCACAGTGCGCCGCCCAGCAGCACCACGGCGCTGGCGATGTTGAACAGCACAGGTGGTTGCAATCCGGCGGCCTGCATTTCGGCCACGCTGTTGTCCCACGCCAGCAGCTTGGCCAGGCCCGAGGACAGGAACACCACGGCCAGCAACAGCCGCGCGAGGAACCACAGCACGCGGCTGTCGAGCAGGGTGGTGATCATCCGTGGCATGCAGGAACTCCGGGTTGGGCGTGGGACAGGCCACGCAGCATCGGGCCTCAACCGCAGTTGAGGTCAAGGCTGGCTGAACGGAGCCCGGCGTTGGCCGGATTGCCAGCTTCTAATTGGACGAACGTTCGTTCACTATTTGTGCCATGAACCGAGCCGACCGCAACGAGCAACGCATCGCGCAGATCCTGCAGGCCGCCTTGCAGTGCTTCCTCGTGAAGGGATTCCACCAGACCAGCATGCGTGACATCGCGCAGGCGGCCAGCGTCAGCCTGGGCAATCTCTACAACCACTTCCCGGGCAAGGAGGCGATCATCCTTGCGGTGGCGGTGGCCGAGAGCGAAGAACTGGCACCGTTGCTGCAGCGACTGGCCGCGTCCGATGGCGAACGCACACAGGTGATGGCCTTCCTGCAGGACTTCCACGCACTGTGCCGGCAGCCGGAGTGGGCAACACTTGCAGTGGAGGTGCTGGCCGAGAGTGCACGCAATCCGGCCGTCGCCGAGGCCTTCGCGGCCAATCGCAGGCAATTGCAGGCGACGCTGGCCGAAGCCCTGCAGCAGATGGCACAGCGCGAACGTCGGCGTCCCGTACTGGCGCCGGCACTGCAGGCGCAGGTGCTGCTGGATGCCATCGAAAGCGATGCGCTGCGTCGGGGGCTGGGCGAAGCCGAGGGCACCGATGAAGCATCGCTGGATCTTGGCCTGCTCGCGCTGCTGCTGGGGGCGCGTGCATGAGCGCCGTGGACCGGCGGCTGCACGGCCTGGATCTGGCACGCTACCTGGCACTGGCCGGCATGGTGCTGGTGAATTTCCGTCTGGCGATGGCCGTGCCGGCAGAGGGTGAGGGTTGGCTGGCAGGGTTCTTCCATCTGCTGGAAGGCAAGGCTTCGGCGACGTTCGTTACGCTGGCTGGCTTGGGCCTGGTGTTGGCCACGCAGCGGCAAGGGTGGTGGCCGGCCAGCGTGCAGACCTGGAGGCGCGCGCTGTTCCTGATGGTGCTGGGCCTGCTCAACCTGACCCTGTTCCCGGCCGATATCCTGCACTACTACGCGGTGTACTTCGCGCTGGCGGTGGTGTGGCTGCGTGCCTCGCCGCGGGTGTTGCTGGCCAGCATCGTGGGCCTGGCGGCCTGTTCGTTCTGGGCGTTGCTGCATTGGGATTACAGCCAGGGATGGAACTGGCAGACCCTGGAATACGCCGGTCTGTGGCAATGGCCGGGCGCGGCCCGCAACCTGCTGTTCAATGGCTTCCACCCGTTGATGCCGTGGGTGTGCTTCTTCCTGCTGGGCATGCTGCTGGCGCGCCTTCCGTTGTCGCAGCCGCGGGTGCAGCATGCATTGCTGGTGCTGGGGCTGCTGCTGATCGGCGCCGGCCAAGGCGTGCAGCATATTGCGCAGGGAACGCCGTGGCAGGCGTGGCTGGGAACGCAGCCGATGCCGCCGGGACCCGCCTACGTGCTTACTGGTGCGGGCGCGGCCTGCAGTGTCATCGCCGCCTGCCTGTGGCTGGCACGGGTACATCCGGGCGACTGGCTGGAGCCGTTCACCGCAGCCGGGCGCATGACCCTGACCCTGTACGTGGGTCACATCCTGCTGGGCATGGGCACGCTGGAAAGCCTGGGCCTGCTTGATGGCAGTGCTTCGCTCGCGTCGGTGCTGTTGTGGGCGCTGCTGTTCCTGATGCTGGCGACCGCTGCGGCGTGGCTGTGGTCATGGCAGTTCGCGCGCGGTCCGCTGGAGGCGGTGATGCGCCGTATTGCAGGCTAGTTCTTTGGTCGTGCCGAGGTGATGTTGTGACGGACATGTCTGTGTCGTGGCGAGCGCATCTGCGATAGTGGCGGCAGGTAACACTTTCCGCTTGCATCCATGTCATTCGCTTCGGCGCAGCATCTCGGCGAAGTCCTGCAACAATCCTATGGCATCACCCCCACCGCCGTGGTGCCACGCCCGGTGGGCGCCGACGCCAATGCCAGCGTGTATCGCGTCGATGCGCGGCACGGGCAGTGGTGGTTGAAATGCCGCACCTACCAGGTCGACCCATCGGTGTGGGACAGCCTGCACTGGATGCGCGGCACGTTGGGTATCGATGAGATCGTCGCGCCGTGGCCGGCACTGACCGGTGGTGCGTCGGTACAGCGCTGGGGATTGCAGTTCACCCTGTTCCCTTACGTGGAAGGCCAGTCCGGGTTCGAGGCGGCGTTGAGCCGCACGCAGTGGAAACGACTGGGTGAGGTGCTGCGGCGCCTGCACGGCGCGCAGCTGCCAGCGGAACTGCAGCAGGCGCTGCCGATCGTCCGGCTGGAAACCGCGGCGCTGGAGACCGTCGGGCAGTGGTTGGCCGGCGAGGGTCTGGCGGCCGCGAAGGACGGGCTGGGCCGCGCATTCGTTTCGGTATGGGACCAGCAGCATGCGCGCATCGCGGCGCTGCATTCACAGGCACGGGAACTGCTCGCGACCTTGCAGGACGTGCCGGTAGACCTGCACCTGTGCCACACCGATCTGCATGCCGGCAACCTGCTGATGGGCAATGACGGGGGCCTGCACCTGATTGATTGGGATGGCCTGTCGCTGGCACCGCGCGAGCGCGACCTGATGTTCATCGGTGCGGCAGTTGGCGGGCGCTGGGGGCGCGAGAATCCGCTGGGCTTCGAGGACGGCTACGGCAGCGACCGCGGCGACCCGCGCTGGATCGCCTGGTACCGGCACTGGCGCATCCTGCAGGACCTGATCGAGTTCCAGCAGGTGCTGCTGGGCAGCGATGGTGAGGAGCGCTCGCCGCAACTGCGCCGGCAGTCGCTGCATTACCTGGGCGAGCAGTTCGCGCCGGGCAATGTGTTCGATGCGGCGGAGCGGGTGTATCGCGCGTTGTAAATGCACGTCACCTGCCATGGGTGAACCGTCGCGCTTCGCGCGATGAGTCGAGCATGGCTCGACTCTACAGTTACGCTCGGCAGCTCTTTGTGCCGCCATCGTTGATCGGGCGGACAGGAATCATCCGCGCATGGCGCGGATCTACTCGGCGGGCTTGGCTGCCGCCGAGGCCGCTGCGCTTGCGGCGCGGCGCGACAGCACGGCCTCGCGATGGGCGATGTAGGCGTTGGCGGCGAGGATGATGCCGGCACCGATGATGGTCCAGCGGTCCACCGTTTCGTTGAACAGCAGCCAGCCACACAACGTGACCAGCGGCAGCTGCAGGAAGCTGATCGGGGTCAGTGCCGAGACTTCACCCAGGCGCAGCGCACGCGTCCACAGCAGCTGGCCGATGGTGCCCAGCACGCCGGTGGCCAGCAGCCACAGCCACGCCATGCCGGTGGGCCAGACCCAGACGAACACTGCCGGGATCAGCGACAGCGGCACCCAGAACACGTAGGTATAGAGCACCACGGTGTCGGCGCTGTCGATGCGGGTCAGCTGCTTGATCTGGATCGCCACCAGCGAACTCAGCACGGCGGCGGCCACCGCGACCAGGCTGCCAGCGGTGAAACCGGCGGTGCCGGGGCGCACGATCACCAGCACGCCGATGAAGCCGACAACCACCGCCGCCCAGCGACGCACGCGCACGGTCTCGCCCAGCCACAGCACGGCGGCAATGGTGACGAACAGAGGGGTGGAGTACGAAAGCGAGACCGCCTGCGCCAACGGCAGATGGCCCAATGCCCAGAAGGCGCACAGCATCGAACCCAGGCCGATCGCACTGCGCACGAAGTAGCGCGGCAGCTGCTGGGTTTTCAGCGGCGCGTGGCCTGGCCGCAGCAGCATCGGCAGCAACGCCAGCAGGCCGAAGGCATTGCGGAAGAACGCCACTTCCTGGGTGGGCACGTAGCGCGTGGCATAGCGGATCGCCACGGCCATCAGGCCGAATGCCATCGTGCTGCCGAGCATCAGCAGCGCCGCCCGCATCGGGGTGGCGCTGGGGGAGAGGGCGGGGGTGTTCACCACTGTGCGCCGAGCAGGCGGGGCTCCGGTTCGATCGGCACGCCGAACTTCTCCAGCACGGAAGCAGAGATGCGTCGCGCCAGCGCCAGCAGTTCAGCGCCGGTGGCGTTGCCGTGGTTGACCAGCACCAGTGCGTGGCTCGGCGCCACGCCAGCATCGCCTTCGCGGAAGCCCTTCCAGCCGCAGGACTCGATCATCCATGCCGCCGAGACCTTGCGCTTGCCGTCCTGGTCGGACGGGAACACCGGCAGCTCGGGGAAGTGCTGCAGCAGCACGTCGACCTGTTCCAGCGGCAGCACCGGGTTCTTGAAGAAGCTGCCGGCGTTGCCCAGTACATCCGGGTCGGGCAGCTTGCGGCGGCGGATCGCGATCACCGCATTGGCCACGTCCACCGCACTGGGCAGCTCCACACCCTGTGCCTGTAGTTCCTCGCGGATGCCGGCGTAGTCCATGCGCAGGTCATGCAGCAGTGGCAGCTTCAGTTCGATGGCGGTGATCAGGTAGCGGTCCATCTGCTGCTTGAACACGCTGTCGCGGTAGGCGAAGCCACACTGTTCGTTGTCCAGCCGCACCCAGGCCTGCTCCTGGCAGTCCCAGGCTTCGACGGCCTGGATGAACTCGCCGACCTGCGCGCCGTAGGCGCCGATGTTCTGGATCGGCGCGGCACCGGCGGTGCCGGGAATCAGGGCCAGGTTTTCCAGGCCGGACAGGCCTTCCTGCAGCGACCACATCACCAGGCCGTGCCACGGCACACCGGCACCGGCGCGGATCACGGCATGGTCGGCGCGATGCTCGAGGAAGCTGATGTCACGGTTGCCGAACACCAGCACGGTGCCCGGCAGATCCTCGGCGATCAGCACGTTGCTGCCGGCACCCAGCACCAGCAGCGGGCCGCTGGCCACCTCGGGCAGTGCCAATACCTCCGGCAGCAGCGCGGGATCGTGCAGTTCCAGCAGCTGAGCGGCGCTGGCCTGCACATGGAAAGTGTTCAGCGCCTGCAGCGGCGCATTGCGGGTGAGCGTCCAGCGCAGCGGGGCGTTGCCGTCGACGGTATCCATGGGCGCGCTCACAGCGGCGCCACCGCGCCGCGGCTCGGCGCTTCGCGGCGGCGACGGATCGCCTCCACGCATTCGGAGACCAGCGCCGGGCCGCGGAAGATCAGGCCGCTGTAGCACTGCACCAGTGCCGCGCCTGCAGCCATCTTGGCCACGGCATCGGCGCCGGACAGGATGCCGCCGACGCCGATCAGCGGCACCGATTCGGGCAGGCGCGAGCGCAGGCGGCGCAGTACCAGGGTGGACTGCTCCAGCACCGGCGCGCCGGACAGGCCACCGGCCTCGTTGGCCAGCGGGTCGCCAGCCACCTTGCTGTGGTCGATGGTGGTGTTGGTGGCGATCACGCCGTCCACCTGCAGTTCGCCCAGTACGCGGGCAGCGGCATCGATGTCGCGCTCGCTCAGGTCGGGTGCCACCTTGACCAGCATCGGCACGCGGCGACCGTGGCGGGCAGCGAGATCTTCCTGGCGGTCGCGCAGCTGGCTGACCAGCTGGCGCAGCGCGGTTTCTTCCTGCAGTTCACGCAGGCCGGCGGTGTTGGGCGAGGAGATGTTGACGGTGATGTAGTCGGCCAGCGGGTACACCTTGTCCAGGCAGGCGATGTAATCGTCCACGGCCTGTTCGTTCGGGGTGTCCTTGTTCTTGCCGATGTTGATGCCGAGCAGGCCGCGGCGGTTGCGCGCGCGCTCGACGTTGCGCACCAGCGCGTCCACGCCCGCATTGTTGAAGCCCATGCGGTTGATGATCGCGTTGTGTTCCGGCAGGCGGAACAGGCGCGGCTGCGGGTTACCGGCCTGCGGGCGCGGGGTGATGGTGCCGATTTCGACGAAGCCGAAACCCAGCGCGAACAGCGCATCGATGTGCTCGCCATTCTTGTCCAGGCCGGCGGCCAGGCCGACCGGATTGGGGAAGGTCAACCCGAACACCGTGCTGGGCATCGGCGCGATGCGTGCGGCCAGCAGCGGCGTGGTGCCGGTGCGGTAGGCCAGGTCCAGGGCGGACAGGCCAAGGCCGTGGGCGCGCTCGGCGTCGAGCGAGAACAGGAAGGGGCGGGCAAGCGAATACATGCGTCGGTTCAGTCCAGCGTGCCGAGGAAGGCTCGGGTTCGATATTCAAAAGCGACCTGGCCGTCGACCGCGTGGGCGGCGAACAGGTCCTGCAGAGCGTCGATCATCGGCGCGTGGCGCGGATGACCGGCTTGCGGGGCATAGGAGGAGGACAGCAGGCGCCCGCGCAGGGCATCGAAGTCCAGGTGCTGCACGTTCGGCAGCTCGACCATGCCGCGCAGGCCGGGGCCGAACCAGGCCTGCATGGTGGCATCGTCCTGGTAGCGCTCGGCCACGGCGGAGTAGTCGGTGCCGTAATCCAGCAGCAGCTGTTCGTAGCCGACCAGGAACGGACTGGCATCGAGCAGGCGCGAATTCCAGTAGATCAGTGCCTGGCCGCCGGGGCGCAAGATGCGCTGCCATTCGGCGCGTACCGCTACGGTGTCGAACCAGTGGAAGGCCTGCGCGACGCTGACCAGATCGACGCTGGCGTCGTCCAATGTGGTGGCTTCGGCGCGGCCGTCGACCGCGCGGAACTGCGGGTACTGCGGGGCCAGCCATTCCTCGGCCGCGCCACGCATGGCGGCGTTGGGTTCAACCGCCACCAGCGGATGGCCGCTGGCCAGGAATAGGCGACTGGAAATACCGGTACCGGCGCCGATGTCGGCGACCAGCGCCTCGCGGCTGACGCCCATCGGGCCGTGCAGCCATTCCAGCAGCGCGGGTGGGTAATCGGGCCGGTAGCGGACGTAATCGGCGACGCGGCTGCTGAAGCGTTCAGTGCTGTCGGAGGCGGTCATGGCAGTCAGTTCGACATCGCAGCGAGCCAGGCCAGGCCGCCGAAGAACAGGATGAAGACCAGGATGGCGGCGATCACCGCGCCGACCATCACCCAGCCCAGTACCAGACCGGTGACGGCCAGGCCATCGCCTTCCAGTTCATGCGGGCGGCGGCGGATCTCGGCGCGGGCCATGTGGCCGGTGATGATGGCCACGATGCTGGCCACGAAGGGCAGGACGGTCCAGCTGGCGATGCCCATGACCAGGCTGACCACGGCCAGGGCGCTTGTCTGTCGGGGTGCCACGCTCATCGGGGTCCTCCTTGGCAGTGTGCACATGATAGTGCCTCTGCCCGGGCAATCCCATGCCCGGCGGATGCGATGGTGGGCGTCGACCTTGGTCGACGAAGGGCATTCCAGCTGTGGTAGACGTCGACCTTGGTCGACGAAAGGCATTCCAGCCGTGGTAGGCGTCGACCTTGGTCGACGAAAGGCATGCCAACCAAGGTTGGCAACTACCGGAGTGCCGGTGTCAGCCCATCAACACCTGGCCACCATCCACGTTGAGCACATGGCCGGTGATCCAGCGCGCCAGGGGCGAGCACAGGAACAGGGCGGCATCGGCGATCTCACGCGGGTGGCCGAAGCGACCGAACGGAATCTTCGCCAGCGTACCGTGGTACAGGGCGGGATCTTCGGTGCGGCGGCGGTCCCAGAGGCCGTCATCGAACTCGATCGAGCCCGGTGCGATCGCGTTGACGCGGATCCGGTCCTTGGCCAGCGCGAGGGCCTGCGAGGTGGTGTAGTGCGAAAGCGCGGCCTTGGCGGCGGCGTAGGGTGCGCCACCGGGGCGCGGCTGCTGCGCGGCGATCGAAGAGAGATTGAGAATGCAGGCGTCACTGGACGCGCGCAGCCAAGGCAGGGCCAGGCGCGATGCACGCACGGCCGCCATCAGGTCGATCTGCAGGCTGGCGGCCCAGCCGTCCTCGTCGTCGGCCATGCCGTAGCCAGTGGCGTTGTTGACCAGCACATCGATGCCACCGAGTGCATCGGCGGCGGCCTGCAGCCAGGCCTGGATCTGGCCGGGGTCGGCCAGATCGGCGGAGAACGTGTGCAGTTCGAAGCCCTGCACCCGTGCATCGGCACGCAGGGCATCCAGACCGGCCTGGCCGCGCGCGCAGACCGAGACCTGCGCACCGGCGCCGGCAAACGCCAGCGCCATTTCACGGCCAATGCCCTTGCTGCCGCCGGCGATCAGCACACAGCGGCCGGTGAAATCAATCACCGGCTTGCCAGCCTGAAGAGCCGAGCCATGCTCGGCTGCATTTCCTGCGGTGTTCATGGCGCATCCTGCCGAGCATGGCTCGGCACTACAGAAAGCGTTACAGGTCGAACTTGATGCCCTGGGCCAGCGGCAGCGAATCCGAGTAGTTGATGGTGTTGGTCTGGCGACGCATGTAGACCTTCCATGCATCCGAGCCGGACTCGCGACCACCGCCGGTGTCCTTCTCGCCACCGAAGGCACCACCGATCTCCGCACCGGACGTGCCGATGTTGATGTTGGCGATGCCGCAGTCGCTGCCGGCCGCCGACAGGAACTTCTCGGCGGTCTTCAGGTTCTGGGTGAAGATCGAGGACGACAGGCCCTGCGGCACGCCGTTCTGCATGTCGATGGCTTCGTCGATGCTGTCGTACGGCATCACGTACAGGATAGGCGCGAAGGTCTCATGCTGGACCACGGCGTCGCTGTTCTTCAGGCCCGAGACGATCGCCGGCAGCACGAAGTTGCCTGCGCGGTCGATGCGGGTGCCGCCGGTTTCGATGGTGCCGCCGGCCGCCTTGGCCTGGGCGATGGCATCGAGGAACTGCTGCACGGCGCCATCGCTGTTCAGCGGGCCCATCAGGTTGGCGGCATCGGTCGGGTCGCCGATCTTGCCTTCCACCTGCTTATAGGCCTTGACCAGCGTGGCCAGCACGTCGGCATAGATCGAGCGGTGCACGATCAGGCGGCGGGTGGTGGTGCAGCGCTGGCCGGCGGTACCGACGGCGCCGAACACGATGCCCGGCACGGCCAGCTTCAGGTCGGCGGTTTCGTCCAGGATGATGGCGTTGTTGCCACCCAGCTCCAGCAGGCAGCGGCCGAGGCGGCGCGCAACCTTTTCGTTGACGGTGCGGCCAACCTGGGTCGAGCCGGTGAAGCTGATCAGCGGCACGCGGCGGTCATCGACCATCTTCTCCGACAGCGCAGTGCCGGCATCGTTGATCAGGAAGAAGATGTCCGGGAAGCCGGCTTCACGCAGGGCGTCGTTGCAGATCTTCAGCGAGGCGATGGCGGTCAGCGGCGTCTTGTTGGACGGCTTCCAGATGCACACGTCGCCGCAGATGGCGGCCAGGAACGAGTTCCAGCTCCACACCGCGACCGGGAAGTTGAAGGCCGAGATGATGCCGACCAGGCCCAGCGGGTGGTACTGCTCGTACATGCGGTGGCCGGGGCGCTCGGAATGCATGGTGTAGCCGTACAGCATGCGGCTCTGACCCACGGCGAAATCGGCGATGTCGATCATCTCCTGCACTTCGCCGTCGCCTTCGGGCTTGCTCTTGCCCATTTCCAGCGCAACCAGCGAGCCCAGGGCGTCCTTGTGCTTGCGCAGCGCTTCACCGCACAGGCGCACGGCTTCACCGCGGCGCGGAGCCGGCGTGGTGCGCCAGACCTTGAAAGCTTCCTGGGCGCGGGCGACGACGGTCTCGTACTCGGCCTCGGTGGTCGCGCGGACCTGCGCGATCGGCTCGCCGGTGGTCGGGTTGACCGGGGTGATCAGCTCACCGCTGGTCGCGCTCGACCACTCCCCGTTGCCCAGGTACGTGCCAGCGTTGATCGCGTCCAGGCCAAGGGACTTGAGCAGCTCGGAAGACATGCAGACTCCTGTGTTTCGTTACGTTGTTTGGCGCCATCGCGGGCAGGTGGGGGACGCGATGAACAGAACCGCCGATGGTAGCAGAGGGAGGTTGCTGGGCTTTGGTGCGGTGCGGGGTGGGGTGAGCTCGAGACTGTCAATTTGCCGACATGCGATCCGGACGTGGATGGATGATTTCGACGCAAAATGACGCACATTGACTTATTGTGATACATATGAAATTCACAATAATTCTAGGGACTTACGTAACTTCCTGACGATATCTTCAGTCAGTCCCCGACTTGACGTTCCTATCTTTTGCTTCGGACTTCATTCACAATCCCTCCACATTTAATTGACGCAGCCTCGATATTTCCGTGCTGGGTGGGGAGTCCATGCACGTGACCGCGGACGCTCCGGCGTCCGGTCGAGCAGGTATTGGAGAAGTGCTTTGCTACATGGATCAGTAGAAGACCTTCCCGCAGAGCGGGCCCGGGCGGGTCGCCGCCGCGTCGAGGCCCGAGCCGCCCTCGAGTTGGGGTTGCGCTTGGGCGATCTGTTGCTGCTGCCGGGTATGGCGGTGCTCTCCCACATTCTGCTGAACGGAGCAGGCGCGCCGGATTCCTCCCAGCGCATCGTGTTCGGCGCGGTGATCCTCAGCGCCATCGTTTGCTTCTCTGTAGCGCCGATGTACCGCAACTGGCGGATCCGTGGCCTTCTGGCTGATCTTTGGCTGTTGTTGCTGGCCTGGTCTGGCACCTTCGCGTTGTTCTCGCTCTACGTCGTCTTGGTCGGACTTGCCGATGCGGTCCCCTCTACCTGGCTGATCGGCTGGTATGCCTTTGGCTTGGGCTCCATGGCTGCACTGCGCGTACTGCTGAGAGTGCAGTTGCATCGCTTGCGTTCACGCGGGATGGATCATGAGCGGATCCTGCTGGTCGGGCTGCGGGCGCCTGCCTTGAGGCTGCACCGTCTGCTGCGTGGGAAGCCAGAGCTTGGCAAAGACGTCATCGGCTATTTCGCCAGTGCGGGCGATATCGCCACCCGTCGCGGTGGGGACGCGCCGTGCCGGCTGGGGCGACTGGAAGACGTCCCGCAGTACATGGATCAGCACCGCGGCGAATTCGACCAGGTCTGGGTGTCGATGCCGATGGGGCACGCGGCCGCGATCAAGGACATGCTCAAGCAGATCGAGCGATTTCCGGTGCCGGTGCGCCTGATTCCGGATACCACGGGGCTGGGTGCGTTGAATCCCGGCGTACACCAAGTGGGTGACGTGCCGATGATCGGCGTGCGCCAGGGTCTGGTGGATCATCGCTTCCGCCTGTTCAAGCGGGTTGAGGACATCGTTGTGGCAGGCATTGCGGTGATCCTTCTGGCGCCGCTGTTTGCCGTGCTGGCCATCGGCGTGAAGCTGAGCTCACCGGGGCCGGTGCTTTTCCAGCAGAAACGTCATGGCCTTGGCGGTAAAGAGTTCTGGATGCTCAAGTTCCGCTCCATGCGTGTGCACGCGGAGGGGCAGGGGCAGATCACCCAGGCAACGCGCGGTGATCCGCGCGTCACCCGGTTTGGCGCCTTCCTGCGCCGCAGCAGCCTGGATGAATTGCCGCAGTTCTTCAATGTATTGGGCGGGCACATGTCAGTGGTGGGGCCGCGACCGCATGCGATCCAGCACAACGACCACTATGAGCGGGTGATCGAACGCTACATGCACCGTCACTACGTCAAGCCGGGCATTACGGGCTGGGCGCAGGTGCATGGGTTGCGTGGCGAGACGCCGGAGCTTCGCTCGATGAAGAAGCGTGTGCAGTACGACATCGACTACATCCGACGCTGGAGCCCGACGCTGGATATGCGGATCATCGTGCTGACGGCGTTGAAGGTGCTGGGGCAAAAATCGGCGTACTGAGGTGGCCGATTTTTGGAACTGCGACGTAATTCCATGAATCTGTTGGCGATTTCATCGCCTGTAATGTACTTGTAAGGTATGCTATTCGGCTGCCGCCGGCCTCGGGTGCTCTGGTCGCGCGCGCCGCAAGGAATGCCACAGGATCCAGGTCAGTGTTCAAGAACGTTCTTTTTGTATGTGTCGGCAACATCTGCCGCAGTCCCTCCGCAGAAGTGATGCTGCGCCAGGCGGTCGAGGGCAAGGGGATCCAGGTGTCCTCTGCTGGTCTCGGTGCGCTGGTTGGCCATGGCATTGATGCCACGGCGCAGGAGCTGCTGGTCGAGCAGGGCATGGATGGCCTGGCCCATCGCGCGCGCCAGATTGATGACGCCATCCTGGGAGCCGCTGATCTGGTGCTGACCATGGAGCGCAAGCACGTGCGTCGCATCGCCGAGATCGCGCCGCAGGCGTCAGGAAAAACTTTCCTGCTGGGCAAATGGCAGCAGGATCGGGAGATTCCCGATCCATACCGCCAACAGCGACCGGCGTTCGAGCATGTTTATAAGTTGATGGCCGAGGGTGTGGCGAGCTGGGCGCGGCACCTCTGAAGTCCCGCTGCGTATTCCAGTCCTGTAGCCCTTTCCCCGCATTGAAGACCCCCAATTCATGACCACTGAAGCCCGTACCTCCGCACCGGAAGACAGCGACGAGATCGATCTGCGCCAGCTGCTTGGAACCTTGATCGACTACAAGTGGTGGATCGTCGGCATTACCGGGCTCTTTTTCGTGGTTGCGGTGGCCTATGCGTTGCTGGCCACGCCGATCTATCGTGCGGACGCAATCGTCCAGGTTGAATCGAAGGTGCCTTCGTTGCCAGGCCTGTCGGATATCAGCCAGTCGTTGGGTATGGGCACTGGATCTGCAGAGGCAACCACCGAGATCGCACTGATTACTTCGCGTTCGGTGGTCGGTAGTGCGGTCGATGCGTTGAAGCTGGATATCACCATCGAGCCCAACCGCTTCCCGCTGCTGGGCGGCTACGTTGCGCGCAAGGCCGAGCGCGCAGATTCGGAAGCTCTGGCTGATGTGCGCTTTGGCATGAGCCGTTTCGGCTGGGGTGGCGAGAAGCTGGAGATCTTCCAGCTGGACGTGCCGCGCGCGCTGCAGGCGCGACCGATGACGTTGGTCGTCGGCGAGAACAACAGCTATGAACTGTTTGACGAGGATGACAATCTTCTATTGAAAGGGCAGGTCGGCAAGGTCGCGAGCGGGAAGGGGGTGACCGCGCAGGTTGCCGAGATGCGCGCGCATCCGGGTATGCACTTTGAAGTGTCGCGCCAGCGCCATCTGACGGTCATCAACGATCTGCAGAAGGACATTGCCGTGAGCGAGTCCGGCAAGGATTCTGGGATCCTAACCTTGGCCTATGAGAGTGCCGACCCGGTCCTGGCGCAGAACTTCCTGCAGCAGGTGGCGCAGGCTTATGTCCGCCAAAATGTCGAGCGCAATTCGGCCGAAGCCTCTGCGCAGCTGACCTTCGTCAAGGAGCAGCTGCCGAATGTCCGCAACCAGGTGGATGCGGCGCAGAAGGCGCTGAGTGCCTACCAGACGCGTGCGAACTCCGTGGATCTGACCCTGCAGACCAAGGGGCTGCTGGATCAGGAAGTGGCCGTGGAAACCAGCATCCAGCAGCTTCGCCTGCAGCAGGCGGAGATGGATCGCAAGTTCACCCGTGACCATCCAGCCTATCAGGCGCTGATGCGCCAGATTGGCGAGCTGGAAGGCCGTAAGAGCGGCTTCCAAGGCCAGGTCAAGCAGCTTCCGGAAGCCCAGCAGGAGCTGCTGCGCCTGACCCGCGACCTGCAGGTCAGCAATGAGATGTACACCGGTATGTTGAATCAGGCCCAGCAGTTGGACGTGGCCCGTGCCGGCACCGTTGGCAATGTGCGCATCGTCGATGCTGCCGAGGTCGATGCCACTACGCCGGTCAAGCCGCGCAAGGCGGTGGTGGTGCTGATCGGTACCGTTCTGGGCGCGTTCCTGTCGGTGGCGCTGGTACTGCTGAAGCAGCTGCTCAATCGCGGCGTGGAAGACCCCGCGCAGATCGAAGAGCTGGGTCTCCCGGTATATGCCTCGATTCCGGTGAGTACGCAGCAGCAGACCGATTCGGTCCGCGGCAAGTTCCGCGCCGACGGCAAGTTGCATCTGCTGGCGGTGAAAGACCCGGCCGACCTGGCCATCGAAGCGGTGCGCAGCCTGCGCACGAGCCTGCACTTCGCGCGTCTGGAAGCCAAGAACAACATGGTGCTGATCTCTGGCGCGAGCCCCAACGCCGGCAAGACATTCGTGTCCTCCAACCTCGCGGCGGTGATCGCGCAGGCCGGGCAGCGCGTGCTGATCATCGACGCCGACATGCGCAAGGGAACCCTGCACAAGGCGTTGGGTGCAGCGCAGACCCCGGGCCTGTCTGACCTTCTGGTGGGCAAGGTTGATCGTTCTCAGGTGGTGCGAAGCCTTCCGGGCTTGGACAATCTGAGCTTCATCACGCGTGGCGACGTTCCGCCGAATCCGTCGGAACTGCTGATGCACGCCAACTTCACTGCGTTGCTGGAAGAGCTGGCACCGCAGTACGACCTGGTCATTGTGGATACGCCGCCGATCCTGGCCGTTACCGATGCTGCGATCATTGCCCATCACGCCGGTACCTGCCTGATGGTGGCGCGCTTTGGCCTCAACCAGGCGAAGGAGCTGGCGCTCGCCAAGCGCCGCTTTGAGCAGAACAACGTGCGCATCAAGGGTGCGATCTTCAACGCTGTTCAACGGCGTTCTGCTGGTTACTATAGTTATGGATACTACGAGTACAAATCTACGAATTGACTTGGTTCGGTGGTGGACGCGGCTCAGTAGGTACAACTCGCGTCTTTTCGACCGGTTAACATAGATCTATCTACTCGACGTCGCGGCGTCAAGATTTGAGTCGCACTGAGTATTTTTACGGCGAATTGAGGAGTGCATGGCCGGTCCTGGTTGGGTAGCAGCTTCGCAGGCAGTCAGGATTGCCAGCCAGCTGATTGGCGTTCTCGTCGTGGCTAGGATTATCGGTCCCGCTGAGTACGGGATTATGGCCATGGCTGGAGTTGTGACGAATTTCGCAATGATCTTTAGGGATCTCGGAACGTCGTCCGCACTTATCCAGAGGGACGAGCTTGACCGTGAGACCAAGACAGCGGTCTTCTGGTTCAACTTGGCGGTCGGCGTGTCAATTGCAATGGTCGTCCTTGCGTTCGCGCCTTTCATCGCGCTGGCATTTGAAGCTCCGAAGCTGGTGGCCGTGTTGGCAATGCTTGCATTAGCCTTTCCGATTTCTAGTGCAGGAGCCGCTCATCAAGCCCTGCTTGAAAGAGATCAACGCTTTCGACCAGTGGCGAGTGGGGAGATTGCGGGTGCTCTCTTGGGGGCTCTTGTATGCATCGCAATGGCGCTGGCTGGCGCCGGTGTCTTCAGCCTTGTTGCGCAAGCACTGATTGCAGCCCTAGTACCCCTTATTGCAGTGTGGCGGGCGCTCAAGTGGCGTCCTTCAGCATTTCGGCGCTATCACATCCATAGCCTGAGGAAGGTCATGGGGTTTAGCTCACATCTTGTGGGATTTAACCTTATAAGTTATGCGTCCAGGAATGCCGACAGCGTTGTTGCTGGCCGAATGTTCGGGGCTGCGCCATTAGGCGCATACAGCCTCGCATATCGAGTAATGCTGTTCCCATTGCAGAGCTTAACATTCGTTGCTACGAGAGTGCTCTATCCGCGACTGTCTCGACTAAAGGGAGACTATAGGGCAGTAAGCGAGATTCACCTTGGTACTGTTAGGGCGATTGCTGCTCTAGTGGCTCCACTGATGGCCGGAATATGTGTTCTGCGCGAGGAATTCATACAAATTATTGCAGGCCCTGGGTGGGTTCTCGCGGCAAATATTCTTATTTGGTTGGCGCCGACAGGTTTTTTGCAGTCAATTTCCAGTACAACGAGTGTTGTATTTATGTCCATGGGAAAGACGAAGGAATTATTGGCGATTGCCTCGTTTTCCTCCCTTCTGCAGATAATTGCGGTAGTGGTGGGGGCATTCTATGGGATCGAGCAAATGGCGGCTGCATACTTTGTCGCCAATATTGTGGTGTTGGTGGTTAATGCGTGCAGCTGTCGGGTCATGTTGGGTGTGGGAATTCTTGAGCCATTTGGCGCTCTAGTTCCCCCAGTTCTTTCGGCTGCGATGATGGCATTGCTGATATTCGCAGTTAAGGGGCGGGTTGCTGATTATTTTGGTGGGTCGATTTTTATTTCTTTGGTTGTCAGCGTTACCATCGGATCTGCGGTGTATCTGTTGCTGCTCTGGTTGATTTCGCCATCCTTTTTCCGTGCCTTGCTTGTCCTTTTTCGGAATAATTCGGAATCTCGTGAAAAAAATGATTAAATCTGATCGATTCCAATTTTCTGGCATCAATGGCTGGGGGCGGCCGTGAGTAGGGATTCGGTGCTCGTTATCCATGAGGTAGGAGAGCCGGGGCACTACGCGGGCTTGATGGAGGCACTCGGGCCTTCATGCAAAGTGGATTTCATTGAATTCTCTACTGGACTTCTTCTATATCGTCGAGTCCGAAAGAGATCTCTGTCGCTGGTAATCAAGGCGGTAAAGGATTTTCTTCGGTTGGCGACCTATGCTCTTTTCCCTTCACTGCTACGGGACAGGCTTGTTGTTGTGGGCATTGCTCCACTCGATTGGCGAGTTGGGATTATATCTCGAGTGCTTAAGCATGCGTCCGTCATTTATCACACATCTTGGACGGTGTGGGATGGGTCGTTCTTTCCTCGTGGCTCAGGTACGTCAATGCAGCGGGCCTGTTGGAGGAAATTCTTGGGGCAGGTTCCAGCAATTGCAGCGGTTACTCCGGTTGCGCGCGATTCGCTTCTTGAAAATTGGTCGGTTAATGCCAGTGCGCTGGTTGGCGTGGTCTATCACTCGTATGATAAGTCGGTATTTAACGTTCTCTCGAGAAATTCTTCCCAGAGGGACTCGTTGAGGCAACTCAGGTTGATATTTGCCGGGCGCCTGGTCCCAGAGAAGGGTATTGAGAGTCTGCTCCGCATCGCCACGTCCTGCCCTTGGGTCCAGCTATCGATAGTTGGTGATGGGCCGTTAAAGACTCTGGTGAGTACCGCAAGTACTAATTGCGACAACATTTTCTATCACGGCTACGTATTGGATAGAAACGAGTTGGCCGAACTTTATCGCGCGAGCGACGTTGTGGTCCAGCCATCGGTTCGTACCGGTCAATGGGAAGAGCTCTTCGGGATGGCGCTTGTGGAAGCAATGGCGTGCGGATGTGTGCCGCTCGCGTCCGCGCATGCGGGCCCGCTCCTAATCGTTGATGATCCGGAGATGTCCGGATTCTGTCTTGTTGATGAATCTAAATTCGAGGCGGCGGCTCTCGCGGTGTTGGAGAGCTTGCGCTCGGACAGTGAGCGCCTGCTCGATCTGTCACGGCGTAGCGTGCGGATCGCCGAGAGGTACGAGCGCGGGAACATCGCGATAAGTTGGCTCGAATTAGTGTCCCATTTGAGACATTCGGTTGAGAAAGGTCGTTCCTTCGATGGTCGCTGAAGAAAATCCTCTGATCGGGGTGGTTATCCTGAATTTCCGAAATGCCCTGGATACTGTTGAGTGTGTAAAGAGTGTTTTGAATTCTGACTACTCTTTCCTCAGGGTATATGTCGTAGACAATGATTCCGCTGATGGATCGCTTGAAACTATTGCGAGGGAGTTCGGAGGAGAGGCCCCGAGAGTTCGCATTATCGCTTCCGTGGAGAATGGAGGTTTCTCTAAAGGAAACAATCAGGGTGTCCGCCGTGCGGTAGAGGATGGCGCGGATTTTGTTTGGATATTAAACAATGATACTAAAGTATCCCCTGAATGTGCCAGGCGGCTGGTCGAGTGCTGGCGGCGGAATGATCGTGCCTCTCAAAAGATCGGTCCGATCGGGGCAAAAGTACTCGACTTTGATTACCCGCATCGGGTGCAAGGTATAGGTGGAAAATTTAGTTTGATCAAGGGATCTACTAGCCATATCGCTGAGGGGGCCATGGACGACGACTCGATCTGTGAGGCCTGGGCGAGCAGCACGTGTGATTATGCTATGGGGGTCAGCCTGTTTGTGTCTTCAGGTTTTCTGGCTGAGGTTGGCTTGTTGTGCGAGGACTATTTTCTCTACTTCGAAGAGCTTGACTGGAGCCGACGTGCAAGCAAGTTCGGCTGGACGCCTGGAGTCTGTCTTGAGGCGACTGTATACCATAGAGGGGGTGCAACTATTGGCTCAAGTGTGGAATGGGCTAGTCGGAGTGAGCTATCCGACATTGAAGGTCAGAGAAGTAAGTTTCGATTTCTAAGTAAGCATTATCCTTGGATGGTGCCTGTGGCCGTGGTGTTGCTCCTGCCTGTATTCTGGAATCGAATTCGTCGAGGTCAGGCGCAGAGGATAGGCAGAATGCTGTACGCCGCACTATCGGGGGTAGTGCAGAAATGAGTGCATCGGTGAGGTGGTGGCGTGAACTCGGCATAGCCTTGATCTATGTCTCCGGGCTGCTATATCACACGGCGATATTCAATCTGGCGTCGAGTGGTGTCCCGCTCTACTTCATCGGTGTTGGAGCTATGGTTTTTGCTCTTGCTGTTCGAGGGAGGGGGCCGTCTCTCTCTGATGTTTCCGTACTCTTCTTTTGCGTTGGCGCGCTTTTACTTGCGTCGCTGGCGCATATTCTAATGTCCAAATACTCTGCCTCTGAATTCACTCAGTTAGGGGCTAGGATATTCTTTCTTTTCTCGTTTTTCACATGTATAAATTTTGTCAGGGTCTTTGATCCGGATGGTCGAGTATTCATTCGTTCGGTGAAGTGGCTTACTGTCGCCTATGTGCTCTGTGGTTTCTACGAATTCTATGCCAAGCGGGTGGGGCTTGCCATTCCATTTGATTGGATCGCAAACAATAAGTCATATAGTGTTGCATCTGGACTTAATGGTGGATGGCTGGGGGAGTCAGCGATTCGAGTTAGGACGTTCTGGGCAGAGCCTTCATCAAGCGTAATTCCCGTTCTTCTGTCGCTTTTCTTCATTGTGAAGGGTTGGTTGTTCAGATCAATAATTTGGAACTGGATATGGTTCTTCCTTGTTCTTCTGTACGTGATTATTACTGGGTCTAGGAATATATATCTCTGCGCGCTATCCATGCTGGTTGTGCTTGGGGTTGTGCGGGTAATTGGGCGCGTTAACGGTGGTCTGGTTAAGCCGTTCTTTATCTTTTCTTCAGTGTTATCCGTCTTTATGGCGTTTACTTGGCAGTTGATTGTTTTGACGCTATTTGATGACCTCTCCGCCACTGGGCGCGCTTCGTCTGTCGCAGTGGGGCTCGGGATCTGGGTGCAGAACATTTTCTTCGGCACTGGCTACAATACGTTTGACATTGAAAGCTATCGATATTCGATGGCCGGCGCGCTGTACACTAGTGAGACAATTATCCAGAACTCTATTTTGGCTAATCTGCAGCAGGCGGGTCTTGTCGGGGCTATTGCTATATTTGCTCCGTTATATATGGCGATCAATAAGACATCTGCAAGATGGCGGCATCTTTCACCTTTCTGGATCGCATTGCTAATCCTGGCTGCCGTGAGTGCCGGGCTTGAATATTCCTCTGCTTTCTGGCTTCTTGTATCTGTGTTCTACGCGGCAAGTTTCGGGAATGATCTTGTCTCGGATTCGCGAACTAGAATGAATGGCGCTTCATGAAAATACTGACCGTGTTGCATGTGCTTGCATCAATTCCCAAGTCGCTCTACTTCAACATCAGCTACTTCGGCTTCGCTACTGGCTGTACGATGCCAGTACTTGTTTCATACAGGGTCTGGCTAAAGGAAATGCGTGGTACCGTCGTGCTGCCTAGGCGCGCTGGGTTCGGCTCGGTCAGGATCGGCTTCGGAAACATTGGAATATTTGATCGACGCCATTCACGCTCAATTTGGGAGGTCCGGGGACGCGTTGTCTTCGAAGGGACCTGCGCAATTGGTCATGGTTCTAAAATCAGTGTATCGGGGGATCTGGTTGTCGGGTCCAGCGTCGCGATGACTGCTGAATCGGTGGTAGTGGCAAAGCGCTCCGTAAGGATAGGGCGCGGCGTGCTTATCTCCTGGGACGTTCTGATAATGGACACGGATCTTCACGAGATACTCGGAGCTGATGGTGTCGTTGTGAACCAGGATGCTCCCGTTGTGATCGCCGATGACGTATGGATTGGATGCAGGACTCTGGTGCTGAAAGGTGCCCATATCGGTGCTGGTTGCATTGTTGCGGCAAGTTCCGTTGTGTCAGGTGAGTATAAAGATGTTCGCTGCCTGCTCGCTGGTGTTCCGGCCAAAGTTGTACGGCGGGGTGTTGCTTGGCGGCAATAGTACGGTGCCTACGTCGTCCTTTTCGAGGGAATTATTCAAGATGGATGGTGCTTAGTTGAAACTAATTATGAATCTTTCAATGGTTGGCGAGAAACCTACGGGTCTCGGTGTCTATTCGCTCGTCTGCGCCCGGGTGTTGTCGTCGTTTCGCTCGGGTATCATCGGTAGGCGCGGTCAATGGGGCAGCGATCTGGATGCTGGCGACGGTAGTGTAGTGGCGCCACCAGGCATCTCCATTGGCTCGGGTAAGTTCTCAGCTCTCAGAAGAAGCCTTTGGCTTCGGCGATTGAACTTTGATGCCGAAACACTGGTGTATTCGCCAACGCATCACGGACTAGGCAATCAGTACGGTCAGGTTATTACGCTTCACGATATGATTTGCTTGCGTTTCCCCTGGCAGCATCCGCTTCAGTACCTTTACTTCAAGTTCTACATGCCTCGTCTGTTGAAGCGGTGTCGTGCGGTCTTCACAGTCTCGGAGACGACGAAGGCTGATATTGCTGAAACGTACGGCTACCCGGCGGACGGAATTCATGTTGTCCCCAACAGCGTCGACTCGAAGACCTTTCGACCAGGGAACGTCCCGCCTTCTTCCGATTTCCTGCTGATGGTGGGGGCTCGCTATAGTCACAAGAATGTCGCAGAGGTGCTTGAGAGCCATGCGTCTTGGTCGTCGCACTACCGTCTCGTTGTAACTAGCTGCTCGGGAAGGTATCGCCGAGAGCTCGACGGCTTGATTGCAAAGTTGGGATTGGCCGATTCTGTGCAGTTCTATGATTATGTCTCGCTTAATGAGCTGATCGGCTTGTATCAGAATTGCGCCGCATTGATATATCCTTCGAAGTGGGAAGGGTTTGGTATTCCACCGTTGGAGGCCCTTGCTTGCGGCCGCCCAGTGATTGTCTCCGACATTCCGGTGCACCGGGAGGTCCTTTCTGATTCTGCAATCTACGTCACTCTTGGGTCCACAGAGTCGTGGGTATCCGCATTTGAAGTACTACGCGACTCATTGCGGGTGGAGCAGATGGTTGGCATGGGCCGAGAGCGAGTTCAGCACTTCTCTAGTGTGAATGCTCTGAAGATGCTCAGAAATGCGCTTCTTACGGTTGAGCCCGATCTGGAAATGCGTTGAATAGTTGAGGCGCAGGGTTACGAGGAACGGTTGCAAGTCGATGTTTATACTTAGTTTGGAATTCAGATGAGTATCGGAGTTCTTTTCCATATCTTCATGACTTTCGAATATTTGTTACTTCGTAGCACGTGCTGAGGTCGCTCTTTTGTTGGTAAGCTCCGGTGGCGATTGAAATGGATAGATCGGTGGCACGAGTTCTTGTTTTGCTTGCTTATTATAATGGTGCCGAGTGGATTGAGGAGCAGTTAAACTC
Source organism: Stenotrophomonas sp. TWI1409 (assembly GCF_039673015.1). Classification (NCBI taxonomy): domain Bacteria; kingdom Pseudomonadati; phylum Pseudomonadota; class Gammaproteobacteria; order Lysobacterales; family Lysobacteraceae; genus Stenotrophomonas; species Stenotrophomonas sp. TWI1409. The sequence goes on along the minus strand of NZ_JBDJKU010000002.1, from coordinate 43,201 downwards.
TGTCTTGTTGCAGGAGGGGGTTGATATTCGGGTCATCGTTTTCGACGATTGCTCGGCTCAGCATCTTTCTGCCGAAACTGTTGTCGGCGGAATTGATTCGAGGGTAACGATCTATAATCGCAGGGTCAGCAGTGGCGGTGCTGGACAGAATTTCTTGCTCGCGTTGCGAGATGTGCAGGACGAGTCCTTTGACTTCGTTGCATTCTGCGATCAGGATGATCGCTGGGATTCCACAAAAGTTTCTCGCGCGGTTGCTGCCTTGCGCTCTGGGGCGGCCGTTGGATACTCATCTGCGGTTCGAGCCGTGTGGCCGGATGGGACCATCAAGCTTCTTGCGCAGAACCCCAGCACCACCGATCTCGATTTTCTATTCGAAGGCGCAGGGCAAGGCTGCACCTTTGTGATTGCGCGTAGTTTTGTTACTGAGCTACGGGCATTGGTTCAAGCTCATTCTGAGGTCGTATCCAGGCTTCATTATCATGACTGGTTCATCTATGCGATGTCTCGCGCCCTTCGAAGGCGCTGGGTGTTCGACTCGTCGCCAGGGATGTTCTACCGGCAGCACGAAAGCAATGATACCGGGGCTCGAACCTCGCTGCGTGGGATAACATCCAGAATTGCAAAGATTCAAGATGGTTGGTATGCCTCTCAGGTTTCGGGAATATTGGAAGTTGTAGGCCTTGTAAACAAGGATGTGCTTCCGGATGACTTCTTGAAGGTGCATCAGCGTCGCCATGGTTTAATTCGTAGGATCTCTCTGGCAAGAATTCTCCTCCTTCGAGGTAGGCGTAAATTGTCAGATCGCGGGATCCTGGCTGTTAGTGCGCTGTTGGGTTGGCTATAGACTTGAGGGTTGATATGAGTGAGGTCGCGGTTGTATTTGGCGGATCAGGATTTATTGGTCTGTGGTTTGCTGAGATGCTAATTCGGGAGCGCGGATACTCTAAGGTTTACTTGGCGGACATCGAATCTATTTCAGATAAGCCCTATCCTTTCAGGAGGCAGTTGGCGAAAGATAATGAGGCGGCGCTCGAATTTATTCAGATTGACGTCCGCAAGCCGATTGAATGGCGCCCGCCAGAGGGGGTTTCTCTCATTGCCAATTTTGCTGCTATTCATCGCGAGCCCGGCCACGAAGATTTTGAGTACTTCGAGACTAATATCAATGGTGCAAAGAATGTTTGCACTTGGGCGGATCAGGTCGGGTGCGCAGATATTGTTTTTACTTCGTCGATTTCTCCTTATGGGGTGGGCGAGGCAGAGAAGACCGAGGAGACAATTACCGTTCCCACAACGGCATACGGCAGTTCAAAGTTGGTGGCAGAAGAAGTCCATCGAACCTGGCAAGCTTCGGCTCCGGCACTGCGCACGCTTACAATAGTTCGACCGGGAGTTGTTTTTGGCCCGGGAGAGGGCGGGAATGTCAGTAGATTGGTCCGGGCAGTAAGTCGCGGCTATTTTCTGTATGTGGGAAATAGAAATACGCGCAAGGCTGGGATATATGTGAAGGAGCTCTGCAATGCAATCGCTTGGGTTCGCGACAGGCAGTTGGCGACAGGGGTTGGTGTGGAGTTGTTCAATGCCTCCATGAACCCGGGTCCCTCGATTTCTGACTACGTTGAGACTGCGAAGCGAGTCGGGGGTGTCAGGGCCGTTGTTCCAAGCGTCCCTTATCCACTCCTGCTGGTCGTCTCTTATGTGATTGAATCAGTGGCGCGGCCTTTGGGGATTCGACATCCGTTTAGCCCTGTGCGGATTCGGAAGCTTGTTCGCTCAAATAACGTATTGCCAGGTTACTTGTCTGCTTCTGGATATCAGTACAAGTACGATCTCGACTCTGCGTTCTCGGACTGGAAAAGGGAATGTCCTTCAGAGTGGACGTAATCGACTTCTTTGTCTCTGCCGCGACTAGTGGTGCGGGCTGTTTGTGGTAAAGGAGGGGGGCATTGACCCTTCTTCTTTCAGTCGGAGATGTGATCCAGATTGTCGAAGAAGAAGTCCGGGTCCCGCTCCGACGTCAACTGGTAGAGCGAGTAGCTTCGAGTCAACCGCGCGCCACCATCTCGATACAGTGGATTCCACGCGAACGTCGCACGTGCGCGCGTCGAACGAGGCAGCAGGAAGTCGAAGGGAATCGAAATGAAGATGCCCTTGTCGAAACTGCCTTCGCCAAAGTCCCTGGACGAAACATCAGTCTTGGTGACGTATGCGCCCATGTTGACGCCATTGTCGAAGGCGCGCGCAACCGATACCGTGGCGCCCCAGTCCTTCGCCAGGTAGCGGCCGGCGCTGATCATACTGGTGATCTTGTGCTCATCGCCCCACTGGTAATAGAAGCTGGCGTGGCCGGTGGTGGTGCTGTAGTCGCGGAAGCTGAAGCGCTGATCGAAGTCGCGCTGCTTCACCCAATTCAACTCGGCACCCACGGCCCAACGCTCGTTGAGCGGGCGGTAAAGGATCTCACCACCCACGCCGCCGTACATGGCCTCAAACAGGCCAGCGTAGGCCGAGCCATACAGATCTTTGCCCAGCTGATGATTGCTGGTGAACTGCAGGTTGGTCAGGGTCAGGTCTTCCGTAGTCAGGTACTTACGGATGTTCGTGCGGACCCGGGGCAGGTTGCTTGGCGCGTCGTAGCGGAAGCGGTCGTAGTTGTTGTACGCGTTATAGCTGAGCGTTCCGCTCAGCCAGCTATTCCGCGTAAGGTGGAAATTGGCGGAGTAGGTGCCTGCGACCTGGAACAGGAAGAAGCCATCAGGACCGCCGAGCTGCTGCTGGTATCCAATATTGAACGCGCCGTCGTAGCGTCGAAGTGGCGCCGCATATAGGCTCTCACGGCGCGGCTGCGCAGGCGCTGCCTGCTCGATGTGGCCCGCTAACTCGCTCAGCGGGATGCGATTGTCGAGGTAGCTGTTGAAGGTGCTGCGCTCGATGCTGCTCTCCACGACGGGAATGCCCAGGCGGGTATTCTCGATCGTGAACCATGTGGTATCGGATGGCAGTTCGGAATCCAGGATGCGCGCCGCCCGGCCAACACCCTGCGCCGGGTAGTAGAATCGACGCTGTTCGCCACTGACGATGACTTCCGATCCACGCCGGCTGATGCCCGTGACACGGAGGCCAGCGTTCTCTTCCAAAGTCCGGCTCAGTGCAGGCCAGTCGATGTCATCCATTGACTGCGCAGAGGGTACCGCGGATGCTCGCGTAACCGGAGGCGGATCCAGCAGTTTGGGCGTGGATTTCGCTCGTGCCACATTGCCGCGCAGGGTAATGCCGAGCATGGCCGTGTCGCCGCGTTCCCAGCCTAGGTGCAGTTGCACGTTGGGATTCACGGCGTAGCTTGCGCCCAGGTTGATCGGGCTCTTCTGCGTTTGATTGTTGTTCTGTGGTTCGTGCTTGTAGTCGTTGCCGTCGTACTCAAGCTTCAGCTGCAGGGGTTCCCAGGGGGTCTGGTAAGCGATACCGCCGAAGATGCCCACGGGGCCGCGGAACATGCCCTTGCTGTTGAAGTTGCCAGTGCCCTGCGCGCGCGGGCGCTCTTCAAAGCGATCGCTGATCATCCGAAGCGGATTCGAGAAATCGCCTCGATTGCCGATGTAACCGGTGGCGAGGCCGAGGCTTGCATCGATCGGCCCGAACCGCTTGCTTGCAACCAGGTATTCGCTGGAGAACAGGCCGGTACCGCCGATATCGCGGAAGCCTGCGGACAGCTCAGGCGCCCATCGGCTTTCCTGCCACAGCCGGACCTTCAGGTCGATCGACTTGTCCTTGTAGTTCTGCTTGCCGCTCAGCCATTCCGGGCCATAGCGTCGGTTCGCTACCGATACATAGCGGAACGCGCCTTCGACCCAGGGCAGGGGCTGCATCACCACGTTGTAGCGACTGTAGGGCGAGGTATGGCTTGCGGTGAAGCTCACCTCGCCGTCGTCGGCCATGCGTGCGGTGGGGGTCTGCAGCAGGCCGACGCCGCCCCAATCGCTGGCGGTTGGGGCAGGGGCTGTTTGTGCGTGCAGTACAGCGCTGACGCTCAGGCTGAGGAGGGCAACACTGGCGCGCGCCAGTGGGATGGAGCGATGGCGCATCAGTATGAAACTCCGGGTGCATCCAGCACCTGGGTGGCAAGGAAGCGCACGGCATCCTCGTTGACATCGGGGGCAATGTTGCGAATCTTGGCGGCGCTCAATGGTACGTAGATCACGGCGCCTGGCGCCAAGCGCACTGGAGCGCTCCGGTTCCACAGCGCCACGCCGAGTTGCTGCACCTTGCCGTCGGGTTGGATGACGTAGAGATCATCAGGGCTCGCCACCGGCAGCAAGGCACACGCGTTGCGGTAGCTTCGTGCGTCGAGTGTGGCTTGATGCTGCAGCTTGCACGGCTGTACGACCGCGCCAACAACCTGCACGGTTTCGGGTCGGCCGGGATAGACGACGCGGTCGCCGGCCAGCGCGGGTCGATTTTCCGCTGCACTGGCTTCCAGGCGGCGCGGATCAAGGAGCTGCGGTTCGCGCCCGGTCACTGGCAGGTCACCGAGCTCGCGCGCCAGCTGTGCGGCCGCGTCGGCAAGCTCCGGAGCATCCTGCTGGGAGGCGAGTGTTTCAAGATCGAAGAGCAGGCCCGCTTTGAGGCGGGTCTGTGGCGTCAGTGCACGTTGCCGAAGAAGGGCGGCGCCCAGCATATAGGCTTCTTCTTCCGGCGCTGCAGCAAGTGCGGCTGCGCTGAGGCGGGCCTCGGCGGGAAGCGTGTGCATGCCGGGATTGCGAACATGACCGGTCGCTTCGACGTTGATCGGCGATGAGGCGTGCGCATGTGAGGCCAGCGCCAGTGCCAGCCCAAGGATGATCGGTCGCAGTGTCATCGGTTCTGCAGGTCCTGCGAGTAGGGCTTGAGCTGGACAACTTCAAGGCTGGTGTCGGGTGCGATGGCCTGGATGCTCTTCCAGATGAACCCGTTGGCAGGATCGACCCAGTAGTGGTTGTCGCGCTTCCAGCCGTCGCCCTGAAGCCGCTCCCGCACGTGCAACAGCTCGCGCTCACTCTCCAGGATATGGACCTTCTCCTTGCCCAGGGTGGTCAGGGTGCCGGTGACGCTCATTCCATACCGGTAATCAGGCATGACGTCGTAACGGCGCTGCACTGTCGTGCCATCCGCTATCCGGTGCAGCGCGTGGAAGGGGGAGTCCCCTTCGAGCGTCATGTCCTGAAGCTCCGGGCTGCTGCCGTGGGTTCCGACGACGATGCCATCCCTGAGAAAGACGATGCTGCGCTCGGCGCTGTACCAGGCCTGGCGCCCGGAATCGATGTTGCCCAGTACCAGGATGGCGCCCCCTGCCGGACCGCTGACCTTGATCTGCGGGAATCGATTGGCGGCCACCTCGGTGGCCGTGGGTTCCACGTTGGGCTTGCCCCGAAGCGCCATCTGCACCGACTTGACGCTGGTCTTGCCCACAACGCCGCAACTGGTTGCGGTGATGAGTACAAGCAAGGCCAGCGCCACGGGGCGCTGGCGGTTTGCACGTCGGGTGGCAGCCTGAGCGATCCTGCTCACGGTAGAGACCACGTTACTTGTCCAGATCGTTGCGCGCGCTGGCAGCGTTGCTGATGATGGCGGTGAAGGGTAGCAGCTGGTTCACGAACCGGCTCCAGCGGGTCACGCCGGCGGCACCGACAAACACGACATCACCAGGCTGCAGGTCGAACTGGCTGGCCACGGCAAATGCAGCGGGTGACTTCGCTTCCAGGTGGAACACCTGCGACGGAGTGCTCTGCAGGTCATTCGAGCCGCGGATCACGTAGACAGCGTTGCCGTTGGAGGTGGTCTGCAACAGGCCGCGCGCTCGGCCAAGTGCCTGGCTCAGGGAAATCTCGCCGGTCTTGAAGTTCAGTGCACCGGGTTGATTGACTTCACCTACCACGAACACTTCCTTGTGATCCAGGTAAGGCACGTAAATATGATCGCCGGCAGCCAGGAACACATTGGTGTCGCCTCCGCCGTTGCGGCCAAGTCGATCCAGGTCGATGGTGTAGGTGGTGCCGTTGCGGGTGAGGCGTACGCCGGAGAGGTCCGCTTGCGTCGGGTCCAGGCCCGCTTGGCTGATGGCATCGCCCAACGTCAAGGGCACGACCGTGAGCGCAACGGTGGCGGGCTGGCGCGAGGCGCCGGTAACCCACACGCGTTGGCTTGCGTACGTCAGTAGTGATACATCCACCTGTGGCGCCTCGATGTAGCGGGCGAGCTTGGATGTCAGCTCTTCACGCAGCTCTGCAGGTGTCTTGCCCGACGCGCTGATCTTGCCGATGTAGGGATAGAACAGTGTTCCATCCGATTGGACGGGGCGGCCGGCAGCATTCAATTGCTGTTGGGGGCCAGCGGGTACCGTCAGTTCGGGATGATCCCATACTGTGATGTAGAGAATGTCGCCCGCACCGATGCGGTAGGGGCCCGGCTGATACTGGGTCAGGGCGGCGGGCAGTGCCGCGACATCGCGAGTGGCGCGCTCCATGGCGATCAGCTTGGGCGTGATCGGAATCAGTTCGATCTGGTCGTTGCCAATGGGCTGATCATCGCGAGCGAAGGTGCTCGAGCGAAGATGCTGGCCTGGCGCCCACATGCAGCCGGTCAGGGTGAGTGCCACCGTCATTGTGGCTACGAAACGCTTGCAGTCCATCGAAATCTGTTCCTGGCCCGATCGGGCATGAAAAAACCCTCGCCGAACTGACGCCCGGCGAGGGCGGGGTGCTACGTCGGCGTGTCGATCAGCGGGTGGTGCCGGTCGTGCCGGTGGTGCCCGTGGTGCCGGTCGGCGGGTTGGTGGTGCCGGTACCGCCGTTGTTGCCCGCGTCATCCTTGCTGCTGTCAGCAGCAACGCTATACAGCACGCCAGCAGCGGCGATGCCCAGACCCACGGTAGCGACGGTGGTCAGGGTGCCGGTGGCGGCAGCGCCAGCAGCTTCAGCGCCAGCAACTTCAGCGCTGGTTTCGGTGGCGACAGGAGCTTCCTGAGCGAACACCGGCGAGGACAGGCCCAGCAGGGCCAGGGCGGCAATCATCTTCTTCATCTACGGGGTCTCCTACTCCGTGAGGGAAATTTTTCCACCGCTATGTTGGCTGCTATTCATTTGCCCTGTCAAGGAACGTGAAGGAAATGTGGGGTCGCCCTGGCGATTCTCAGAAGTGTTGGAAGATCTCAGCCCTGCCGGAGATGAGCTTTGCTAGTGCAATGACGAGTTGGTGCGTGTGGACGTCCGGCAAGGCGAGGGGCAGGACCATTCCCGCGAGCACGGCAGCGACAACAGCCATCGCAGGGGCACGACCGACGGGTGATGCGGCGTGCAGTGCCCACGTGCTGCAGCTCAGTCCAAGTGCCAGCCCGGCAATGACTTCCGAAATGCTATGGGCATGCAGCGGGATTCGTGACCAGGCAATGGCGGTGGCCAACAGCGCGCCGATTACCAGGCCGATCGCCCGTGCGCGCTTGCCGGGGCCGGCAAGCAGTACACCAACGACCGGATAGACGACACTGGACATCGCGGCGTGCCCGGAGAAACCGGTGAAGTGCACGCTCTTGATGCCAATCCCCCAGCCCATGAAGGCCAGCTTTGAGGCAAGCGTGACGCCGGCGGTGACGGCGATGGCCAGCAGCCATCGCCATTTCAGGCGTGCGTCTGCACGGGGCAGGGTGATCAGTAGCACCAGGGCCATCGGCAGCAGCCAGCGGCTGTCGCCGAGGGCGGAGAGGGTTCGCCAGACGTCGGACATCCAGTTCACAACGGGTCGCGGCGGGCCAGCATATCTACTCCGAGGGCTCTGCAGAACGCCCCGCGCTTGGTCCATTCAGCCAGACGAGGTATCCTTTCCCGCTGCCAATGGCCCCGTAGCTCAGCTGGATAGAGCGTCCCCCTCCTAAGGGGAAGGTCGCCCGTTCGAATCGGGCCGGGGTCACCATTAATCAATGGCTTATGGAATTTCATGGCGAGCGACATTGCTCTACATCGCCGTGCGTAATCCAGCTTTTGGCACAGTTGGCACAGCTGTTTGAACCATACGTTGTGCTGAAATCCGTACTGAAGGCCCCGCTTCGAGGCCCGGATGACGGTCCTCAATGACCTTGCTGCGTGGCACGGATGAACACGTCACACAAGATCAGCCAGCAGTTCCGGGATTTCATCGCAGCCCTCGGCGGGGCAGCGGGCCTGATTACTGCATTACTGCGGGCTCAGTTTTTGTACTGGGAATCCTTGCAGGCTGGGCTGTCTTTCAAGAACGGCCGCCGTCTAAACCTTTTTCACCAGGGTCGATCGCTGATGGTCTAGCAGCGCTTGGCGCTCTTGTTGGTGCTGCATCTACCATCTTCATTGCCGTGCTTGCCTCTCGAGAGGTTGCTAGGCGGAAGAAGGAAGCGCTATCAATCTCAGTGTCAATTTCATGCTGGCCTGTGGTGGCGGACATGGAACTGGCCGTCCGTATAAGCAGAATCGTCCCCGAGGGACGGGAGTTCTCTCGCGCCGACATCAAACTACTAACCGAGGTAGCTCAGACCTTCATGACGCATGAAGAGCTAAGGGATTGGGCTTTGGTCTCCGGCCTCCCTGCTGACGTGCTTCAGAGTGTTGCCACTGGTCGCTCTTTGTTGCATCAAGCGAGCGTCCAAGCAAGGCTAATCCGCAGAAATTCTGATCGGGGTGAGGATGTCCCTGCTGTTGAAGTATGGAGCCTTGTAGTGAAGATTGAGGAGGCCGCCGAGAAATTGCGCTACGCGGCGGACTACCTACACCAACAGATCGGGGGCCGGGATGTCCCGCCTTGGCGAAGCTGGGTAGGTACAAGGGACATGAGAACGATCCAGAGAGAGTTGACTCGTCGTTATCACAAGATCTAAAACACCAATCGTTTCACCGCTTGGTCGTCCCCGTCTGGAGTGAGATGCGCGTAGTACTTCTCTGTTGTTGCATAGTCTGCGTGCCCAGCAAGGACTTGCACGCGACGAAGTGGAACACCTGCCATCACCATATGAGCGCAGAAAGTATGGCGTAGCCTGTGAAGGTGACCGCCCACTCCAGCAAGCTCACAGTCCTTCTTGAACCAGTCAGACAGGGTGTCCTTATGCACCGTGACGATCGGGTCGGGCAAGCGGCGCAGTGCCCACCTGGCATAGCGGTTCAGAGGAACCTCCCGCCACTTTCCTGACTTTGTCCGGCCTTCGCCGTTCTCGTCCGGATCGCTTTCCACGAGGAGGCGCCCGGCGACGACTGAGCTCTTCTCCAGGCCGATGATCTCTCCCCGCCGCAGTCCGGTGTGGGCCATAAAGAGCCAGAGCTGCGCCCGCGCGGGGTTCGCGCGATACAGCCGGCGCATCGCCGCCCGGTCATAGAACTTGACGGCCACGCTCCGCACGCCGCGCGGTGCCTTCACGGAGGCCAGCGGGTTCACGTCCAGCTCTTTCCACTCGACGCCGCGATTGAACACCGCCATCAGCCGTCGAATCTCCTTCCCCACTGTTTCCTTTTCGGAGTTGCGGGCCACCATGTCACGGCGCGAGTTCCTGGAATGGTGGGAGTTCCATAAGCGGAACCCCATTGACCCCGTGAGCCTGCACATCAAGCCCGCTGCCTTCGCCGCGTACATCACCGCCTCGCACAGCCAGGGCGGGACCAAGCGCTCCTTTCAGCACTACCTCGACGCCCTCGTGCCACGGTCCGATGAGGACGAGGCGCAGGACTGGTTCGACGGACTGGGATGACCATGACCGACACATTCGGGCGGTTCGCCGCCACGCCCATTGGCCCGGTACTCGCTGCGCGAGATGGCGGGCTCACCCTGGCCACCACCGGCGCCACCACGCTGGCCAGCCACGCGCGTTCCGACTTCAGCCTTGATGCCGGGACGGTGGGCGTGGAGTTTGCCGTGTGGGGTGATGACGCCGTTGCAGCACTCGTAGGATTCGCCACCGGTCCAGCAGCGCTGAACAAGGCGCTGGGTGCAGACCTTGCCAGTATCGGTTGGGACCTCGCCGCCGGGAGGCTGCTGCAGGCAGGCGGTGCGATCGCGACGGGCCTTCCGACAGCGACCCATGGCGACATTGTCGGGCTGCAGGTGGTCTTCGGGGCACCGCGCCAGATCCGGCTCTACCTCAACGGCGCGCAGATCCTGGTGCGCGAGCTGCAGCTGTCCGGGCCACTGTTCTTCGCCGCTTCGCTGGGCGCATCGAAGGCTGGCGGGCTCTGCCTGGCTGTCAACGCCGGCCAGTGGGGGCCGCGAAGCGAGGCCGCGGCTGCAGGCTGGCGGTTGCCCACGGCATCCGTCAGCCCGACCCGGTTGGCCGACGTGGACTGGCTGTCCGCACCCGGCGACAGCCCGGCGAATGCCCGTTACGAGGGATTGGTGGCCGAGGGCGTGAACCTGATCCAGGAACTGGCGTTCTGGCCGTGGGGTGGTGATCCGGTGTCCCAGGCAGCGGCTGCCGAGTGCGTCGTGGTCGATGCGGAAGGTTTGCTGGACGGGATGGCGGGCACCGGTGCCTCTGGCAGTTCGGTGCAGATCCTGCTGGCACCCGAGAGCGGGATGCGGGCCGACGCGGTCCCGGCTTTCCGTTGCGCGATCGAACAGATCGAGATCAACGACGATGGCACCAAGACACTGCACCTGCGCGATGCGCACGACTACCTGGACGAGACGATCAACCGGGGCGTGTTTCTGCCGAATGTCGCGTCATTGGCATGGAAGCCACAGCCGGTGGTGATCGGCGCGGTGGCCAGCATCCCTGCCATGGGCGCCAATTCGGACGCAACATCGATGTTCGTCGCTGACAGCCGGGTCTACGTCAATGCGGTGATGGACCGCGGCGACTTGATGGAGATCACCACCTACAACGAGGCCCCGGACGGGCAACAGCTGCTGCTGAAGTCGCCACCGGTGACGCCGGTGGTGGTTGACGCCTCCAGCATCGGCGCGGGCATGATGCCGGCACGGCTGGAGCAGGCGGTGGGTGATGTGATGGCCCGGTTGGGCCGAGCGGCGTGGTCGACCAGCGACTGCGCGGTGATCGACCAAGCCACGGGTTACATGGGGATCGGCTACTACGCAGGCACGGCCATCACGGGCCGCGCGGCGCTGAACTCGCTCCTGCCCAGCTACGGCGCCGGCTGCTATCAGGATCCTGCTGGCGTGTTGCGCTTTGTCCGCGTGACCGCGCCCGAGGCACATGCCGGTGCGTTCGCCTTCGACCTGTCGGAGGATGATCTGGCGGCTGATCTGGTCATGGTGCCCGATGACGCTCCCAACCTGACCCGACGCGTGGCCTACCGACCCAACGGCCAGGCGCTGGGCGCATCGGACCTGGTCACCGACGTTGTCGACGTGCCCCAGTCACGGCGCGATGAGCTGACCGGCCTCTACCGGGGGCAGGTGTATGGTGCTGGTGCGCTGCACGCCCACTACCAGCGGGCCGAGGCTGCGGACCCGGTCATCTCGTTGTTCTGGCACGCGGCCGATGCGCAGCAAGAGATTGAGCGCGTCTCGGGCATGTACCAGGTGCAGCGCCACTTCTACCAGCTCGCGGTCCGTGGTGATCAGGATCTTGCGCCGCTGCCCGGGCAGATCGGCCGGCTTACCTACGGTCGATACGGCCTTGAGGACGGCAAGCCGGTGCTGGTGCGTCGGGTAGAACGCAACCCTGCCACGGGGGACGTGGTGCTGACGGTGTGGGGCTAAGCCCCCTCCCTGATCATGTCCTCCAGCTGGCTTGCCAGATAGGCAATGTCGACCGATGGGTTGTATAGCCCACTGGTCCACTGGGACGGTGGTGCATTCGTCCGCAGCGAGAAGTTGGCGGATGCCTTCCTAACCGCTGGTTCGTAGAACGCGTCTTCCAGCCTGGTGAGCCGACGCTTGGAGCCATCGATCGTCCCTGTGGATGCGCGTTGCTTGAGGTGGGCTTTCAGCTCAATCAGGCGCTGTCGGTACTGATCGAGTTCATCCGCACTCAATGCTCGGTGGCGATCGCCTGCGTCAGCCAGTTCCTCAAACTCTGCATGCACTCGCTGCAGCTCGGCCAGCAAGCGCTGCGCCTCTTGGAGATTAAAAGTGTCCATTCAATTCGATCCTGAAAGCGGCCTCGTCCGTGTTGAATCAGTGTGCGCGGAGGGGAGGCCGACGATCTCAACCGGTACTTGGCCTCCGGCGCGCTGCACACGCTGGAGTCTATTGCCGGATTGGATCAGGGACCTGTGAGACGACGGCTGATCGACTGCTTGGGGCGGCAGGTTCGGTCGCTGAAGCGAAACGAGGATGAAGTTCGCGCAGCGAAGAAGGCAGGGGCCCCGTGCTGATCGGATACGGCATGCCGGCCGTTGCGACGGTCACCCTCACGGGAGCCACGTGGCTCAGCGCGGATCAGGGCTCGGCACTCTTCGACGGCAAGCCCGGCAGGGCCTCGCGGATCCGGCGAACAAGCTCGCTGGCGATCACGTTTACCCTGGTCGCAATAGCAAATGGCGGGAGGCGCAAGCGCCCTCCCGCCAATCACTAGAGGAGTAGAGCGCATGCCTGCGGGCATTCAGACCTTCAATCTCGACGGATCGCTGGAGATTGATTACACCACCCGCTTGGGGCTGTTCATTGGCACGGTTCAGACCGACGCCGTGCACGGGAACTCGACCTGGGTGGGGCCACTGCCACCAGGGGATTTCCTCTTCTACGTGGTGCCGCCTCCGGCGCAGCCTGGCCGTACACCGAGTGTTTGGTATTCAGATGGCCGGGTGTACTGGGGCACTGATGTGGATGCCAACGGGCAGCCGGCCTTTTCCCTGGTTCCGGCAACTGTCCTTTACGGGGTTCACTGAAATGCTAGTAGGAGGGTTTGAGGCATACACCCCGTCCGGAACGGTGCAGGTCCGAAGTGACCTGCTCAACTTCCATCTACGTCACAAGTTCGATATCAACGAAGCTGGCGCCGTTGCGTACGAGGTGTCGGGGATCGTAGTAACCCGGTTCGTCACCCGTGACTTCCAGGCCAAGAGCCCAGTGGTTGCGGTCACCGGTCCGAACAACAACTTCGGGCTCAGCGTTATTCTGACCAATCTCGGTGGCAACAACTGGCGAGTGTCAGCCTACACTGGCTCATCGTTTGTGTTCGGTACGGTGTGGGTATACGACTCGGTTGTGACGGGAACGCCGGGCAAGACCGGCATCGAGGTCTACCGAGAGCACACCGGCGAGCTGGCTTTCGCTTCCTGGGCGAAGCCCCTACGCATAATGTGCGTGACGACTGCCCCGTTCGGGGCGGCAGAGGGCGCCTACATGCAGGTCCCGGCTGGTCGGCGCTACGCGGTGATCTCGTCTCGTTCGTGTCAGCGGATTGAGCGCGGCGTGGGCTTCCGGCTGACCGGGCCGCAGGGGGATGGGACCGGTGCAGCGGGTTCGGGGCGCTTCTACTATGCCGGCGCCACTGCCCTGATCCCGCAGTCCGACAATGCGACACAGTTCAGCGCATCCGGGCACTTCGTGCTGATCGATGTAACCGGCCATTGATTGTCGCTCTCATGCCTCCGCAAACCATGCAGCATCAGTCGGAAGCCACCTGGTGCGAGACGCAGGTTAGATTCAATGCCAACCGTTCATTCGCTAATTGAAATTGATCGATTTGAACTTTGTCACTTTGTGGACTCGCTGCTCTGGATACGATCAAAGGGCGAGCAAGATGTTCGCGATTGAAGAAATGGAGCATTTCGTGAAATCGAGTCTTCTGAGTATTTCTTTGCTTCTCACAATTGGTGGCGCGTCCGTCGCCCATGCAAGCGGGACTGACCTGGCATCCGTGGCGAATGCGGCGGTGCAGATGGATCCCAGTCTTGCTGTGCCGGCTGGTGTCACGCTGGCAGAACTCCACCGCATCTACCAAGGCAAGAACAACACCCACAGAATTCTTCACTACGATATTGCCTCGTGGGTGCGTTCGGGCTGGATGGACGAAGGGGTCATCGGGTTTATCTCCACGACACCCTTTGAGAACAGTCACCCGATTAGGGAGTGTTTCAGTCACACCCCATGGGATGGCTTCACCTCAAAGGACATGAATTGTGAGGGACAAGTCATTCCTCCCAATCAAGGGCCGATCGGCTATGTATCGTCGGTGCAGCTGCCAGGAACCGCACCACTGTATCGATGCGCTTACACGTGGAAGGGAAAGCTCCGTCATTTCGACACCCGCGATATCGGCTGCGAAGGCATCTCGGGCGCTCACAACGACGGGCCGCAAGGCTACGTCTTCATGTGATTGAGGGGCCGCCTAGCCGCTGGCTGGGCGGCTCACCTTACAGGCAAAAGCAATTCCTCGCTGTTGTTCCGCGGCGTGTTGACCGCGCGGCTGACGCGGTAGGCCTCTATCGCGCAACTCCGAGGGCAGGCGCGGCTACATGGCGTCCATGCGCTTGTTCCATCCAGATCACGAGCTAGATTCTGATCAGATCGAGCGCCGAATGGGTCATCTTGGAAGATGAATCCAACGGCGCTCACGATGGAAATATTAGGCGCTCTCCATCGGGGTCAGCAGATCGTTCGCGAGTCGGACAGCTTCGTCCATGGTGATAGCCATCATCATCGGATATCCCCAGAACTTTTCATAAATTGCGGCGAAGGCCTTAGTGGCGACGCGCTTTGCGGTGCTGGGCTCAATGTAGATCGCAGCTTTAACATAAGACCGCAGCTCGGCCTTGTTCCGCTTCATCCAGAGCGAGACCTGTTTTCGTTCTTCTGGTGATTCTTCGTGGTTGCTGCGATCCAGTCCTTCATCATTAATGAGGACGAATGGCTGCTTGCGTGCAAGCAATTGCTCGAACTCTTCGAACGGTGAGAGGCCCGGCGAATTGCTGGGAGCCTTGAAGCGCATCCAGACGATTGGAAAGTCGAGAGCATCGAGTTGCATGTTCTTCTCCTATGATGGTGGAGCACAATCGAAACGCTTGACTTGCCTGGAGGCTTTGGCTGGCTGGGGTGCGAGAGTGCTGGCTACTACAGTAGCCTCACGTGTCGTGGCCTTGTTTCATCAGAAGGTAGAATAAGTTCAAATTTGGGCCAAGGTTACAGTGTAACAAAAGCTGCCGACCAGTCTAAGGGAGCTATCGACAAGCTGGGCAGTGCAGGAATCGGATGCATTCAAGCAGATGTGCCGGTAAGTGGCCGGCGAACATCTGCTGATAGGCTTCTTCCAGAAGGGAGAGACGGTCGCGAAGGACCTGGGGCCCATCTGGCGATTGGGGGGGGCTCGAAGGGTCGGCCGCTCGTGCCGCAGATCAGGCGGGCATCGTAAGGGGCATCGTAGGCTCCAACACTTGGTCGCATTCGACCAAGCGGGCGTTGCTGACTGCCTGACGCTCGCCGCATCCAGCGCAAGCGAGCAGGGTTCCTCCCGGCATTGTCTGCAGGTCCGGAGCGCTTGAATGGGTGACATGTCTGCACTGGTTGCAGCGGACAGTAATTGCACTTACGTGCTTCAACTTGCCCAGCTCGTCGCGGTCCGCGTCGAGGTCGATAACGTGAAAAAGGCCTGTATCTGGCATTGCTAACTACCGGAAAATTTTGCGCATGCTGCGCTTTGTGGTGCCTGCATCTTGTGACGAAGGTCCGAATTCAGCAACACCCGAACCTGACGCGTTCAGAACGATCCAACGACCTCACGCTCACATGAGCCCGCTGCTGCTACGGTGGTCCTTCATCAAGGAGGTGCGCAATGCCCATCAGGGCGGTTGTATATGTGAGCGGCGCCGGAGAGGGAATCGCCGGCGACAAGCTGGGCCTATCCAACGGAAAGCTGGATCAGATCGTGGATGACGCGGCCCGGTTCAACCGTAATGCTGGGGTTACGGGGGTGCTCCTCTTCGATGGCGGACGCTTCCTCCAATACATGGAGGGGCCAGAGGACGGATTGGCAGTGGCCTACTCCAGGGTTCTGGGTGCCACCAGCCACAACGGCATTGTGGAGCTGCAGCGGGGCAGGGTGGGGCAACGCCGCCTGCCGTTCTGGCCCATGAAATGGCTGCCAGTTGAGCCCGAGGAGCTTAAGCGCGCGGCCCATGCGGACTGGACCCGGTTCAATCAGCGCGGCGATGCCCAGGCCGCCTATGCGACCGCGATGGATCTGTTGGTCGCGTTAGTTGAGCCGTACGCCATCGCAGCCTAGCGCTTGCTGCTTGGCTCGCCGATTTGCTCGGTCAGAACCATCAGCGATTGCTCAAATGCGGCGGCGAAGAGATCGCCGCCATCGTGCTTGTGCTTCGCCGCGATGCTGGGAAGTAGGCGTAACCAGGTGTCGGTCAGCTGCTCGGGCGCCGGGTGGGTCAGTACACAAAACCCTCAGCGCGTACTCCGTTGCTTTCAAATAGCCGCGATGAACCTCGATCGCAACTTCGCAGGAGTGGAGGCGGTCCCGCAGTTCGGAGATGCCATCGGTCATTTTGGGTCCTCGATGTCGAGTGGATCGTCGGGCTTGGGGTCGAAGAGCGCCAGAAGTCGTTCGCGACGGCACTGCTCTAGCCAGTGATGCCAGATCTCCATTTCGTCCATCAATCCTGTCGTTCCGCAAGCAGGGCACGTAAGCGTGGTTCCCGTTCGATCCTTTTGAAAGCCTGCACCCTCAGTCATCGACGACCTGAGCCCACAGCTTTTACAGGTTGATCGCACCTGCTCCAATCGGATGATTGCGCCATTGGGCGCAAGCAGGGGCAGGATCGAATGGATCCTGAAAGCGTTGGGAGGGTGCATAGCCGTGCCGCTGGAGGGCTGGACACGGGAGCAAAGGATTCTGCACCGGAGAAGAGCCGCGAGACCCTACTGTGCTCGCCCTAAAGTGAACGCTTCATCACAGCGGGCTGAGCGGTGGTGTGCCTTCTCAGGATCTGCGACGGCCGGTCGTATCCTTCCAGCCATGTATTCCTCCGCCGGCTTCCGCACCGCCCCGATCCCCTCTGGCTGGGTCCAGACGGGTGAGCGCTGGGCGCTCTCGTACAACGGCCGCGAGACGGCCGGCGTCGAACCCGATGGCGGCCCTGGGGTGCGCCTATGGCTAGAAGGCCACAAGTTTTGGGAAGTAAAGGAAGTGCGCGCGGCCAACGCCCGGCAGGCGAAGCGGTACGCCGAGCGCTGGTGTGCGGCTAGGCTCTATCCCGATCTGCCCCTGCGCCAGGCTGTCGCCCGGCTGACCGACAGCACCCCGACCCAGCCGCCGCCGCCACTGCCCGGCCTGCCGCCAACCCGCGAGCAGCAGCAACAGGCCCGGCGCCTTGCCGAGGCCGGGCGGTCGGAACTGGCGCGAATCAAGGAGGCGCTGGAGCCGCGCCGACCGCCGAAGGAGACCAAGCCCAGGGCGAGGGATCCCATGAAGGCGTGGGTCAGGGCGGGGCGGGCGCAGCTCCGGGGCGGTTACTGACCAATGGCCGGTTTCCGGCTGCTCAGCAGCAGGCCGACGCCGGTAACGAGACATGCGGCTAGGGCTGCGATGGACAGAGGGAGATGGAATTCCTCGCGGCCAGCAATGGCAAACGCAACGTGGATTACCGCTGTGCCGGCACCGACTATCCCGCACAGGCGGGCATACGCTCGCGCGGATGGCTTGGCCAGCGCGACTTGGCGATACCCGTGCAGCAGGGCGCCCACAGCGGCCAGGTTGAAGATCAGGAACCCTTGGATGCCCCCAGGGACCCGGAACATGTTCCATTCGTGCCAGAACGCGGCGTCGATCTGGTGCAGGATCAAGGCCAGCAGTGTTGCCAGATACCACCGTTCCATGGGGCTTCCCGTCCAAAGGTGCGCGAATTCTAGCAGCGGGGCTCGGTTATGCAGAGCAGGGAGGCGCAGCGGGTCAAGGAAGCGCTGGAGCCGGCCAAGCCGCCGGCGACCAAGCTCCGCCCGAGGGACGCGCGCAAGGCGTGGGTGAGGGCAGGGCTGGAGCAGATGCGGGGGGGCTGAAAGATCCGACTACGCTCCGCCATGGCTGGGGATACTGCGTTTTACAGCGCTTGTGGCCCCCCGGCGGCGCGTAATCTGGCACAGCTTTGGCACAGATCGCACCAAGAGCATTGACGGATATAGCCGGATCGCCCCCCTCCTAAGGGGAAGGTCGCCCGTTCGAATCGGGCCGGGGTCACCATGAATCAATGGCTTGCGGCATTTGGCAGGCTTGCGAGAGTGTCTTGAAGCGCCAGTTGGTCCCACAGGTGAATGCGGGCTCTGCGCGGAAGTTCGCTACGCTGATGCTGTGGGCCTCTGCTCATTTCAGGCGGCCCGCAGCTTGCTGCTGTGGTCATTCATCCCGGCTTTTGTCGCGGAGCGCGAGGAATGCGGTGATTGCGCTTGCAGCGACGCCGAGCAAGAAGCCGAGGACCATTCCGTCGAACCAACTCAAGCTCGCCACGTTGCCCCCATGCAAAGACTGATGCGCGAACAGCGTTCTGCTGCTTGTGTTGTACTGCGAAGGGGCAAAGGTATGGTCCCGGGCTTTCGCCGACCTTACAGAGAACAATTCGCATCTTGGTGTTGCGAATCCCGGGTGATCTGCAGCAACAGATCTTCGCGGTTGTTCCAGGGCGCGTTCACCGCGCGGCTGACGCGGTAGGCCTCCATCACGTATCCAGAACGGCACTGCGGCCAGGTGGCTGCCGTGTGCTGCTTCGCCCAGGTCACTACCTCCTACCAGAAGCTGGTCCGCATGACCGACCAAAAAGCAAGGTTCCCGCGCGAACGAGCGCTTGCTTGGCGTTGAGGTTTTCCAAGAACCAAGCTGTGCTACTTCACGATAGTAATTGGCACATATGCCGGTGAGTGAGCCTTAACCCAATTCAAGACCGAAGTGGCTTCGACGGACCCGCCGGTTGCGCGTGAGTAGTGCCGCGCTGTCGCCCAGTCCGAACGATTCGGGCAGATCGTTGCTGCGTTCGCGGGATCTGCAATCGCCGGTCGTATCCTTCCGGCCTTGCCTCCTAGGCACAGCAACCAATCCTTCTGCACGGCTCCCGTTCCCTCTGGCCGGGCCAGTTGGGCGACATCTGGGTGCTGTGGCGAGTCGGAAAAGGCTTCGACCTTCGCGGCATTCAAGAGCTGGGGTTACTCCGAGCGGACACCACACAGGGTGATGGCCTCGATGTAGCGAGCCTGTCGACGCTTCAGGAACTTACTGTAGAACTTGATCTCGCTCCCCCCTCCGGTTTGGGGGGTGATCTCAACAAACTCCGCCGGGACCCCGCCATTGGAGGTCGACACGGAGTAGCCATTGGCACGGGGCTCAATCACGTACTGCCATCGCGATCCTCCGATGCTCACCTCTCCCCATGCATCGCGGACACAAGTAGCGGCAGCCAAGGGCTCTTGATTGGACGAGAATGCTGCTGCAGGTCCAGTACTTCGCATGTCGCCAACGGAGGTGCAGGCAGTCAGCAGCAGAAGTGTGATTCCGGTTGTTGCCATCCCGAGGTGTAGAGTCATTCCGTGCATGCAGCAGCTCCATTGGAAGTGAGGAACTGTGACGCAATCATGAGAGGGCTACAACAGTGTAGTCGTGAGGTCGGTCTGCTGCCGGCAGTGATCTCGCCCGTGGCAAAGGAGCCGATGGGGCCGTGGGTGAGGGCGGAGCAGTAGTAGATGCAGCCCAGTGTTTGAGCAGAATGGCCCCGAGCCGGTCCTATCCACTTCATAAGCCATTGATTGAACGCGCAGAGAGATCCCCGCTTTAAGGAAGGGTCGCCCGTTCGAATCGGGCTGGGGTTATCGGACTCAGGACGTTGGAACTCGCTTTTCAGGGTAGTGCCGGTTTGGCGCATCCCCGTCGCACAGAAACTCGACGCACTGCAAGAGGCAGCGATCATGGCTGCATGATGCCGCACATGTTGGTCATGAGATAAGGCTAAAGCACCTCCCGCAAGCCCGCTGCATATGCTGAAAACGGCGCGCATTGAGTTACCATCCGTTCTCGCCACATGGAGGAACGGATATGCGGAATCGGATGCTGATCATCCTGTTGATGGGCGGTCTCGCTGGCTGTTCTCCCAGCAAGGAGGAGCTTGAAAAACAGAAGGCTGAGGCAGTCAGGGTCGCGGTTGAGGCAGGTGTTCGCAAGGCGTTGAAAGATCCTGATTCGGCAAGGATCACGATTCGCCAAGTGTTTTCACTCTACGACGGTACGATCGCTTGCGGAACGGTGAACGCAAAAAACAGCTTCGGCGGCTACACGGGCGACATGACATTCGACATCGGCATCAATGCTGATGGAAGCCCCACCGCGCCGACCATTGCGAATGATGAAATGAGCAATGCTGTGTTCGCAGCCATGTGCGATTTCCAGAAGGAGTATGCTGCACGCCCTGGAAATGCTGGAAAGCCCTCAACGCCAGACCAGAGAAAGCAGCTCATCACTGCGTATGAAAAGCGGGTGCGAGAGGTGGTTCAAGAAGTGGCCTCCAGAAGGTAGAATGCACGCGTTTGGATCAGCTGCTAACCCACCGTGAGGAGGGTTATCTGTTCCTCCGGAGGATGCCGGTCGGCCGTTGGAATCAGACCGAGGTCCCCGCCACCGCATGCCACATACTCGCCGGGCTTATACAACAACCCCAGCCCGCCCAGCACCGCCGCCACCTCCTCGCGCTCGCCACCACGCAGCCCCTGCAACGGCAGCGGCAGGCAGTCCTCGCCGCACAGTCCCAGCAGTGCCGCCGCGCAGGCCATGACGCGAATCCCGCCGAACCGCTCATATAGGGACCACAGCGGCGCCAGCCGCGCAGACAGGGCAATAGCACCCTCTTCATCGTCACTACCCACGGCCCGCATGATCTGCAGCGCAACCTCGGGGAACAGTCCGGCGGTCACCGAATACCAGCCGTCACCCCCCGCCAGCAGCCCTCGCACCGCCGAGGCGTCACCACTGACGCCCAGCGTCACATGCGCGGGAACGCATGCACGGAGTGCAGCAACGCGCGCGTCAGCCTCGACGGGATCATCAGCAAGGCGCGGAATCTTGATCGAAGCGATGTTCGGCAGCGCCGCAATCCGGCCGTGCAGTGCATCGGTAAAGCGGAAATGCGTGGTGCCCGGATTGTCGTAGACGCAGATTGGCGTGCGGACCGCTGCGCATATTGTTTCGAACAGTGCTTGCACCTCATGGTCCTTCAGGGGCTGGTAAGACACGGGGGCGAGCAGCAGGCCTGCAGCACCTGCATCCTCGGCGTCCAGGGCCAGCTCCAGCACATCGCGGGTACGCAGTGCACCGATGCCGGCGATGACCGGTACGCCTCCTGCGTGCGCCAGGGCTTCGCGCAGCACGCGCTTGCGCTCGTGCTTCTCCAGATAGGCGTAGCTGCCAGTGGAGCCAAGCACGCCCATCGAATCAACACCGGAATCGGCCAGGCGCTCGATCAGTCCGGCAAACGCACGAAAGTCGATGCCGGCTTCAGAGAGCGGGGTCAGTGGAAACGCGCTGAGGCCTTTGAACATGGGATCTCCCGAAGGGGGAATGGGCTGGACGCCTGGAATTGTTTATTGTCCTATGACAAAACTCAAGTGTCGACACGCAGCGTGTCTAATCGCCACGAATGACGCACCATGCGGGTCATGAAACCAAACCTTTGCGCCGTCCAGCCTTCCCACTACGCCACCATTGCCGATTGGCTTGATTCCGCCGAGGTCACCCAGCGCTGGGCGGGCCCCGGCGTGCCGTTCCCCTTGCCGCCGGAACGGTTCGCGCAGGTGCTCGAACTCGGGCCGAGGCCTGGCTGGGCGCTGCTGGACGAGCAGGGCCAGTGCCTGGGCTTTGGCCAGTACTGGATGACCGACGCCGGCACCGCGCACCTGGGTCGCATCATTGTTTCCCCCCTGGCACGCGGGCGCGGCCTTGGCCGGCTGCTCATGCATGCCTTGAGTGCACAGGCCATGCGCGAAGACGGTGTGCAGCGCCTCACGTTGCGCGTCTATCGTGACAACACCGCCGCCGTGACCCTGTATCGCGACCTCGGTTTCCAGCAGGTTGATGCGTTCTCGACGCCGGAACTTCTGTTCATGCAGCGCACGTCGGCCTGAACTCCGCTCATGCTGGCAAGGTGGCCTGCAGGGCAAACCATTGCTCGCGGGTGATGCGGCTGATGTGCTCTGTGCGGTAGTCGCCGAGGAAGCTGTTGAACTTGTTCACTTCGGTATGGTGATGCTGGAAACCGCATTTGCTCTGTGCGCTGAGCGATTGCAGGTTGTCAGCGAAGTAGCCGCACCACAGTGCGTCCAGTTCCAGTTGCATGAAGGCGTGCCGCATCACTTCGCGCACCGCTTCGGGCACCAGTCCGCGGCCCCAGTACGGAACGCCGATCCAGTAGGCGATCTCACCCTCTCGATCGCTGATCTCGAAGTTGCTGTCGGTGCCGATCAGGATGCCGACACAGCCGATCGCGTGGCCGTCCTCGCGGCTCTGCAGCGCGTAGACCTCTGGCCGGTTGAAGACGGTGCGGATGATTTCGGTACTTTCCTCAACGCTGGTGTGCACCGGCCAGCCGGCGATGGGGCCTACGCGCGGGTCGCGGGCGTACTCGTACAGATCGGCAGCGTCGGTGTCGCGCCAGGGGCGAAGGATCAAGCGTTCGGTGTGCAGCTGCATGTCAATTCCACGGGAACAAAGAGAGTGCACAGGCTAGGTCGACAGGCGCGATTGGCCCAGAGCGGGACCTTGATGGTTTCGGTACTTTTCACAACGGGTGGCCGAGCCCGGGTATGCTGGGGCCCGGAATACAGCCGGATCGGCCCATGGATCGCGTACCCCAGCTCCTGGACCAGGACGAATCCATGCGCTTGGAGGTCAGTACGCTGGCCGAAGGGCAAGGCGTCCCGTTGTCGTTCGGCCACGCTTATCTGGCGGTGCTGGTATGCGTATCGGGGCGCGCACGCTTTGCACTGAACTTCCGCGAGGTAGCGGTGCAGCGGCACGATGTGCTGGTGCTGGCAGAGGACACGCTGGCGCTGCTGCGGCAGCGCTCACGCGGCTTTCTGGCGGTGGTCTGCCTGATGCCCAAGGCGCTGGCATCGGAGGTGGCCTATGTGCTTCCCAATGCACTGTTCAAGTTCCTGCACGATCAGCCCCACTGCGTGCCGTCGCCGCTGGACGTGCCGCTGCTGCAGGGCTGGCTGCAGCAGTTGATGGATGCACAGCACAATGGCGGCCGCTATCGTCACGTGATGCTGCGCAACCTGCTGCAGACGTTCTTCCTCAAATTCGCAACGCTGTTGCCGGCGCGCAGTGTGGCCGTGGCGCAGGTCAGCCGACGCGAGCGCTTGGCCTGGAATTTCTGGGAACTGGTCGGTGAGCGCAGCACGCGCCAGCGCGACGTGCAGTCCTATGCCGACGCGCTGTGCATCACCCCGTTCTATCTTTCGCAGCTGACCCGCGAGTGCTTCGACGAAACGCCAAAGGCGTTGATTGATCGCCAGGTGGTGCTGGAAATCAAGGCGCTGCTGACCTACAGCGAATTGCCGATCGGTCGCATCGCCGAGCGACTGTGCTTCGAGGATGCATCCTACCTGTGCCGCTACTTCCGGCGGCACACCGGGCAGTCGCTGACCGGCTATCGCCGGGCAGGGCAGGGCGGTACTAGTGCGACACGAACAAGGGCGCCGGTACTTCGGCCAGCAGATCCTCGGTGACCCCGCCGAGCACACGCTCGACCACCCGGCTGCGGCTGTAGGGGCCCAGCACCAGCAGGTCGGCGTCGGCATCGAGCACGTGCTGGCGGATGGTCGCGGCAACGCCGCCCTGGCTTGAACTGATCGCCTGGATCTCTACTTCGACGCCGTGCCGCGCCAGGTGCTGGGCCATCTCGGCGCCAGGTGTGGCCTCGGCCTTGGGCGTGTCGACCATCAGCAGGTGCACCGCTTTCGCACGTGCGAGCAGCGGCAACGCATCGGCTACCGCACGGCGTGCCTGCTTGCTGGCATTCCAGGCCACCACGATGCGATGGCCGACCTGGTCGCCTTGCCAATGTGGTGGTACCAGCAGCATCGGCACGCCGGTCTGGCGCAGCGTTCCCAGCGGGTGCCAGCCAGAAGGGGCGCCGGGAGTACGCGGATAGCCGGCGATGATCAGGTCGCAGTACAGCGACTGCAGGGCCAGGTCGGCGCCGCCGAGATAGTCCGAGACGATGCGCAGTTCGGTGCTGATCTGCAGCGGCTCGGACACGGCACGCAGGTTCTGCATCAGCTGCGCGGTGCAGGCGGCATCCGCGCGCGCCTCATGGTCGAGCGCGGCGGCAATGCCGGCACCGCGTGCGAAACCGTTGGCGATGTCGGTGGGATGCTGGGCGGTGGAGACCGCGACCAGATGGGCCTGCTGTGCCTGCGCCAGATGGGCGGCGATGTTGAGAACGCGGTCCCCGGTGTCGCTGGCGTCGAACAACACAGCGATATCGCGTAGTGGATGCAGCATGGCGTTGTCTCCTTCGATGCCTGTGACGCGTTCCCTGCCGTGCACCGACCCGGGTGCACCGGACGCATCCCTGTTTTAGCGCATTGGTGATCCTAATGAATCATCTTTGATTCAGTTTATTAATTGGTGATTCATGCTAGCGTGAGGGCAAACCCACACCTCAACGCTTTCATGCGACCTGCCGCAGCACGCACCCGCCGCGACCTGCCCCACGCGCTGGCGGCCACCTTGGTCAGCCATCCACGCTGCACCCTCAGCGAACTCGCGCGCGGGGCCGGTATCAGCCGCGCGACCCTGTACCGGTTTGCGCCCACCCGGGAGGCGATCGACGAGGCACTGTTCGCGGCCGGCTTCGAGCGCGTGGAAGCGGCGGCGGTCTGGTTCGATGAGGGCGGTGATGCGCGCCACGTGCTGGAGCAGGTCACCGCCACGCTGCTGGCGGACTGGGAGCTGGTGACGCTGCTGTTCGCGCGGATGATGGAAGAGCAGCAGCGCCAGGGTGACCTGCATCTGCTGCCGGAGCGCTGGGCGCCGATCGGCGAGCGCTTCGAGGCCTTTTTCCTGCGAGGTCAGGCGGCCGGAGAGTTCAACGTCGGTTTCACCGCAGTGTGGCTCGCGGACTTCTACTGGACCTGCTTCTACGGCATCACCTGGTCACTGGCGCGCGGTCGGCTGGCGCCGGCAGCGGCAGCCTCTACGCTGCTGGCTTCGTTCCAGCGGGGAGCGATGAAGGGTTGACCGCAGGGCCCTGCTGCCGGGGCAACGTGGATTACGCCTGCTTCAACAACTGCACCAACTGGCGCAGCCGATACGGCTTGGGCAGGAATTCCACCTGTTCCGGCAGGGGCGGCAGCTGCGAGCGCGCATAACCGGACGACAGGATCATCCGCGCCTGCGGCTGTTCGCGCGCCACATGCTCGCTCAGTTCGATGCCGGACATGCCGTTGGGCATGCTGACGTCGCTGAACACCACGTCGAAACGCGCTTCGCCCTTCAGCAGGGCGGCGGCCTCATGCGCATCGGCGGTCGTGGCCACGTCGATGCCGAGGTCGCGCAGGGCCAGGCCGATCATTTCACGCAGATCGGTCTGGTCTTCCACCATCAATACGCGGATCGGGTCATCGGTCATCGGCAGGGTCCTCCATTGCGGGGAGCAGCAGGCTGACCGTGGTGCCGACACCGGGCGTGGTGGACACGTCGACGAAGCCGCCGCTCTGGGTAGTGAATCCGAACACCTGGCTCAGGCCGAGGCCGCTGCCTTTGCCGATGTCCTTGGTGGTGAAGAACGGCTCGGTCGCCCGTTCGGCGATGTCGGCCGCCATCCCGTGGCCCTCATCGCAGACGCTGAGGGTGACATAGCCACGTTGCAGCGTGGAGTCCGCATCCGGATCGAGGCGATGTTCCAGCGCAGTGCCGATCAGGATGCGGCCGCCTTCAAGGGTAGCATCCGCGGCATTGGCGACCAGATTGGCCAGCGCCGTCTGCAGCTGCAGCGCATCGGTGTTGATCGCAGGCAGGCCGGGCGCCAGCTGGGCATCCAGCACCACCGTGGGCGGGCAGGCGCGTTGCAGGTCCGGCAGCCACTGCCGTATCAGCGCATTGATATCCAGTGGTTCGCGGATCAGGGTCTGGCCGGTGCTGAAGGCCAGCAGCTGGCGGGTCAGCAGCGCACCACGATCGGTCGCGGTCTGCGCCGCATCAAGCAGCTCGGCGGCGCGTGCATCGTCACCGTTCACGCGCAGGGACAGCAGGTCCAGGGCGTTGCCGATGGTGGTCAACAGATTGTTGAACTCGTGCGACAGCCCGCGGCTGAGGCGGCCGACGGTCTCGAACTGTTGGGTATTGCGCAGCGCACGCTGGGCATCACGCAGCAGCCGCTGTGCCTGCCACTGCTCGGTGATGTCGCGGGTGATCTTGACGAAGCCGAGCAGCTCGCCTGCTTCGACGACCGGCTCGATGACCACGCTGGCACGGAAAGACGAGCCATCGCGGCGCACCCGCCAGCCTTCACTGGCGACGTGACCGTGCTGCGCTGCGAGGCGGAGCAGGCGCTGCGGTTCCCCGGCTTCGCGATCGGCAGCCAGATAGAAACGGCCAAAGTGCGTGCCGACCACTTCACCGGCTGAATAGCCCTTGATGCGCTCCGCGCCCGGGTTCCAGCTGCAGACGATGCCATCAGGATCAAGCAGGTACAGCGCATGGTCGCGCACGCTGTCGATCAGCAGTCGCAGTTGGCGGGAAGGGTCCGTCAGCACGGACGTCGTAGAAGCAGCTGCGTCCACGTGGAAATGAGCATTACCCCTGGGAGGGACGTGAAGCTAGGCAGTGCAGTGTGAAGAGTGCGTGCAGGCGCGGCACGTGCCAATGGTCCTGTGCGGCTGAATGAGACACGGAGTACCATCACCCACCCTTTGTGCTCTGGAACCGACCTGCATGCGTCCTGGTGCGACTACGCGTGACCGCTGGATCTGGATGACCTCCGCCGTACTGCTGGCAGCGACCATTGCGTTGGAACTGGTGGTTCCGCTGGGCTACGCCGTCTGGCTGGCGTACTTCCTCGCTGTCGGCGTCACGCTGTTCCAGCGCAGTGCACGCGCGCCGTTCATCGTGGCCGTCGTCGCCTGCATCCTGTTGATCATCGGCTACAACGTTGCCCCGGCCAGCTCCAACTCGGCGTTCTCGTTCGTCAACCGCAGCATTGGCGGGTGTGCGTTCCTGATGATCGCGCTGATCGTCTCCCGCGCCATCCAGGCGCGGCGCGACGCGATGCGCGCGCTGTGGCTGCAGGAGGCCGAGAACGCGGTGGCGATGAGCCTGCGCGGTGATCTGGGGCCGGAGCAGATCGCCGAGGCGGCGGCAACCAGCCTGGGGGCCCAGCTGCAGGCCGACGTCGCCGCCGTCTACCGCCTGGAAGGCGGGCGACTGCAGCTGACCGGCGGCCTGGCGTTGCCGTCCGGTATGCCGGCGTCGCTGGCATTGCAGGAAGGCGTGGCCGGGCAGGTGGCACGGGACGAGCGCATCCGCCACCTGCATGGGGGTGATGATGCGGTGCTTGAGCTGCAGACCAGCCTGGGGCGGTTGCCGGTGCGCGAGCGCATCCTGGCGCCGATCAGCAGCGATGGCGCGGTGGTGGGCATCATTGAACTGGGACGCACCCGCGCCGGCGAACAGGATCGACTCGATGTCGAGCTGCTGGAGCGCTGTGGCGAGACCATCGGCATGGCGCTGCGTGCATCGCTGCTGCGCGCACAGTTGGTGGTGCTGCTGGAGGAATCGCAGCGTCAGGGCGAGGAACTGCAGGCCCAGCAGGAAGAGCTGCGCGTGGCCAATGAGGAGCTGGAAGAGCAGAGCCGCAGCCTGCAGCACTCGCAGACCCATCTGGAAGAACAGCAGGCCGAGCTGGAACAGAGCAACGTCCAGCTGGAGGAGCGCACCCATGAGCTGGAAGCGCAGAAGCAGGCGCTGCTGGTCGCGCAGAGCCAGCTGGTGCGCAACAGCAACGAACTGGCCGCCACTTCGCGCTACAAGTCCGAGTTCCTGGCCAACATGTCGCATGAACTGCGCACGCCGCTGAACAGCTCGCTGATCCTGGCCAAGCTGCTGGCCGACAACAAGGACGGCACGCTCACCGAAGAACAGGTGAAGTATGCGCGCGCGATCCTGTCGTCCAACAACGATCTGCTGGCGCTGATCAATGACATCCTGGACCTGTCGCGCATCGAGGCCGGCCACGTCGAGCTGGCCGATGAAGTGGTGGTGACGGGCAGCGTACTGCAGCGCCTGCGTGAGACCTTCGAGCCGATGGCGCGGCAGAAGGGCCTGGCCCTGCAGATCGAGGCCGATGCGCTGGCCCCCAGCCAGCTGGTGGTCGACAGCCAGCGCCTGCAGCAGATCCTGAAGAACCTGCTGGCCAATGCGGTGAAGTTCACCGAGCATGGCAAGGTCAGCCTGCACGTGCGTGCGGGCGGTCAAGGACGCATCCGTTTCGAGGTCTGCGACAGCGGTATCGGCATTGCCCGCGAGCAGCTGCAGGTCATCTTCGAAGCCTTCCGACAGGCCGATGGCAGCACCCGCCGCCGCTACGGTGGCACCGGCCTGGGCCTGTCGATCTCGCGCGATCTGGCCGAGCGCATGGGTGGCAGCATCCAGGTCGACAGTGAACCGGGTCGCGGCAGCTGCTTCATCCTGGAACTGCCGTTGCAGGGCGCGCCGGTTTCGGAACCGGGCGAAGTGCCTGCCGCCGCCTCAATAGCACCTGCGCCGCCGATCGCTGCGCGCACCCCTGTCGCACCGACCGTTGCATCCGTGGCGCCCATCACCGCCAGCGTGGCCGATGACCGCGGCCGTCGCCAACGCGCCGGCCGCTTGATCCTGGCCGTCGAGGACGACGCCACGTTCGCCGAAGCGCTTGTGGCCCTGGCCCATGAACTGGACTTCGACTGCGTGGTGGCCGGGACTGCCGAAGAGGCACTGACCCTGGCCAGCGAACTGCGCCCGAACGGCATCCTGCTCGATATCGGCCTGCCGGACGTGTCCGGCCTGAGCGTGCTGGAGCGCCTGAAGCGCAACCCCGATACCCGGCATATCCCGGTGCACGTGGTTTCGGCGATGGACCGCAGCCAGGTGGCGCGCGAGCTGGGTGCGATTGGTTTCGCGATCAAGCCGACCACGCGCGAGCGGCTGGTGACGGCCATCGAACAGCTGGAACAGACCAGCCAGCGCGACGTGCGGCGCCTGCTGATCGTCGAGGACGACAGCGAGCTGCGCCACAACCTGGAACTGTTGCTGGGCCGTGATCAGCTGCAGATCGTTGCAGTGGGAACGCTGGCCGGCGCGCTGGAGCAACTCAGCACGGTCACCTTCGACTGCATGGTGATGGACCTGTCGCTGCCCGACGGCAGCGGCTACGACCTGCTCGAGCACATGGCCGGCAATGATGATGTCGGCTTCCCGCCGGTGATCGTCTATACCGGTCGCGCGCTCGGCCGCGAGGAAGAGCAGCGCCTGCGCCGCTATTCGAAGAGCATCATCATCAAGGGCGCGCGTTCGCCCGAACGCCTGCTGGATGAGGTCACCCTGTTCCTGCACAGCGTGGAAGCCAGCCTGCCCACCGACCAGCAGCGCCTGCTGCGCGAGGCCCGCCGTCGCGACACCGTGCTCGATGGCCGTACTGTTTTGCTGGCCGAGGATGACGTACGCAACATCTTCGCGCTGTCCAGCGTGCTTGAGCCGCTGGGCGTGACGCTGGAGATCGCGCGCAACGGCCAGGAAGCGGTGGATCGCCTGGCCGAGCGCGAGGTCGACCTGGTGCTGATGGACATCATGATGCCGGAGAAGGACGGCCTCGCCGCGATGCGCGAGATCCGCGCGCAACGTCACCTGCAGGACCTGCCGATCATCGCGCTGACCGCCAAGGCCATGCCCGATGACCGCGAGCGTTGCCTGCAGGCCGGTGCCAACGACTACATCGCCAAGCCCATCGACGTCGACAAGCTGGTCTCGCTGTGCCGGGTCTGGTGCTCGCGGCAATGAACGAACAGGCGTTGTTCGACCTGGAACTGAAGGTCCTGCTGGAGGCGCTGTACCAGCGCTACCACTACGATTTCCGCAGCTATGCGGTGTCGTCGCTGCGCCGGCGCATGCGCCAGGCGATGCAGCGCTATGAGTGCGAACGGCTGGTCGACCTGCAGTACCGGCTGCTGCACGAGCCGGAGCTGTTCGCCCAGGCCATGCAGTTCTTCACCGTGCAGGTCTCGGAGATGTTCCGTGATCCCGCGTACTTCCGTGAACTGCGCGAGCAGGTGGTGCCGGTACTGCGCACCTATCCCTCGGTGAAGCTGTGGGTGGCCGGTTGCAGCACCGGTGAGGAAGTGTGGTCGCTGGCGATCCTGCTGCATGAGGAAGGTTTGCTTGACCGCAGCATCGTCTATGCCACCGACATCAATCCGGCCGCGTTGGCCACCGCCGAGGCGGGCGCCTATGGCATCGACCGGATGGCCCAGTTCAGCCGCAACTACCTGGCTGCCGGTGGCACGGCGTCGCTGTCCGACTACTACGCCACGGCCTACGATGGCGCGGTGTTCGACCGCCAGCTGCGCCGCAACGTGGTGTTCGCCGACCACAGCCTGGCCACCGATACCGTGTTCTCCGAAGTGCACCTGGTGTCGTGCCGCAACGTGCTGATCTATTTCAACCGCGACCTGCAGGACCGCGCTGTCGGCCTGTTCCGCGAAGCGCTGGTGCACCGGGGCTTCCTCGGTCTTGGCAGCAAGGAATCGCTGCAGTTCGGATGCCACCATGACGCCTTCGAGGTCTGTTCGCGCGAGCACCGCCTGTACCGGAAGGTGGCCTGATGGCGCTGCCGGCGCGTCCTGCCGTGCTGGTGATCGGCGCGTCTGCCGGTGGCGTGGCGGCCCTGCAGGCGGTACTCGGTGCGCTCCCGGCGACGCTGCAGGTGCCGGTACTGGCCGTGCTGCACCTGCCGCGTGACCGCACCAGCCGCATCGCCGAGGTGCTGGCGCCGTACTGCGCGCTGCCGGTGCGCGAAGCCGAAGACAAGCAGCCGTTGCAGCTGGGCACGGTGACGTTCGCGCCGCCGGATTACCACCTGCTGGTGGAGGACGAGGGGGCGGTGGCGTTGTCGGTGGATGCGCCGGTGCTGTTCTCCCGTCCGGCCATCGATCCGCTGTTCGACTCCGCTGCTGCGGTGTTCGGCAGGCGGGTATTGGCCCTGCTGCTGACCGGTGCCAGCAGTGATGGAAGCGAGGGCGTTGCCGCCGTGCGCCGTGCCGGTGGCCGTGCCTGGCTGCAATGTCCCGAGGAAGCCGAAGCGTCGATGATGCCGGCCTCCGCCCTGCAGTACGCCGGCGCCGATGCCGTGCTGCCCCTTGAACTGATGTGTCGTCGCCTGAAGGAGTTGTTTGCATGAACCTGCTGCCACCGGACCCTGCGCAGTCGCAGTCCCCGGTCAACCTGCTGATCGTCGATGACGTGCCGCAGAACCTGGTGGCCATGCAGGCGCTGCTGCAGCGCGAGGGCGTGAATCTGCTGCTGGCCGGTTCCGGCGCGCAGGCGCTGGAGCTGCTGCTCGAGCACGAGGTGGCACTGGCCCTGCTGGACGTGCACATGCCGGAGATCGATGGCTTCACCCTGGCCGAACTGATGCGCGGTTCGCATCGCAGCCGCGACGTGCCGATCATCTTCCTGACCGCCTCCCCGGATGATCCCCTGCGCGTGTTCAAGGGCTACGAGAGCGGTGCGGTCGATTTCCTGCACAAGCCGGTGGCGCCGCAGGTGATCCTGAGCAAGGTCAACGTCTTCATTGAGCTGTACCAGCAGCGGCAGCTGCTGAAGGCGCGCAACGAGGCGCTGGAACGCGCGCTCAAGCTCAACGAAACAATGGCGGCGGTGCTGACCCACGACCTGCGCACGCCGCTGTCGGCGATCCTGCTGTGCAGTGACAAGCTGGCGATGGAGATCCCGCAGGACAATGCGGGCGCGCAGCAGACCCTGCAGTACCTGGAGGCCAGCACTCTGCGCATGGCACGCATGGTCGAACAGCTGCTGGACTTCTCGCGGATCCGCAGCGGTGGCCTGCGGCTGCAGGCCAGTGCCTGCGATCTGGCCGACGTGACCCGCGCGGTGGTGGCCGAAGCCGGCAGCGCGCATGGCGCGGACCGGATCCATCTGGACATGCATGGCGATACGCGGCTGCAGGGCGATCTGGACCGTCTCGGCCAGGTTGCCGCCAATCTGGTCGGCAACGCGCTCACCCACGGCAGCGAGGCGAGGGTGGAGGTGGACGGGCGCGATCCGCGCAGCGTGCTGCTGCGGGTCAGCAATGCCGGCCGGATCGACGACGCGCTGCTGCCGCGGCTGTTCGAACCGTTCAAGGCCAGCTTCCACCAGAGCAAGGGCCTGGGGCTGGGCCTGTATATCGTCGATCAGTTCGTGCGCGCGCACGGAGGGCGCATCGCAGCGCGCAACGAGGCCGGGCAGGTGGTGTTCGAAGCCCTGCTGCCGAGACGCGCAGAAGGGCTGCCTGCAGCGGCAAACTGAATTCTTCAGGAAACATCCGCGGGCACTGAGACGAACTCGTCCGCAACTGCTACCGTGGGTGTACATCTTGTCAAGGAAGCACCATGCCACTGCGTGCCATCGCCTACGTCAGCCAGGCGTTGCCGGATCTTTCCGCTGAACGGTTGCAGGCGCTGGTCGACGACGCCGCCCGCTTCAACAAGATGGCGGGCGTGACCGGTGTGCTGCTGCATGACGGCGGGCGATTCCTGCAGTACATCGAGGGGCCGCCGGACGGTATCGATTCGGTGTACGAGCGCATCCTGCAGGCCGGCAGCCATGTCGACATCATCGAGCTGGCGCGCGGCCGCCTGGGCCAGCGTCAGTTTCCGTACTGGTCGATGCGCGCGTTGCCGGTGGATGCAGCATTGCTGCGCCAGCTGTCGGCCAGCGACTGGTCGGGTTTCAGCCGGGCGCTGGAAGGTGATCGTTCGGCGCCGACCCCGGTGGATCTGCTCGACAACGTCGTGCAGCCCGCCCTGCACGCCGGCTGAGCGTCAACGCGAAGTGCCACCGCAGTAGGCAGCATGCAGCGCCTGCAGCACGCCCAGTGCGGGCCCTTCAATCACGCGGTAGTGGATGGCCTGTGCTTCGCGACGCGTCGCGACGATATCCAGTCCGCGCAGCACCGCCAGATGCTGTGACAGCGCTGATGCGCTGAGTCCGGTCAGTGCCTGCAGTTCCGGCACTGGTGCCTCACCTTCGACCAGGCGGCACAGCACGCGCAGGCGCGCAGGATGGGCCAGGCTCTTAAGCAGCGTTGCAGCCTCGGCGGCGTGTTCGGCCATGGCGGCGCTGTCGAGCGGGGTGCGGGCCATGGTTGACCTTTTTGTTTAGAAGTGTCTAATTTAGATAAATCTAAATCAAAGGGCAATCCCATGAGCGGCGTGAAAGAGGGCAGGGCATGAACCTGCCATGGACTGCGGTGGCTGGCGGAGCGCTGATCGGCGCCGCCGCGGTGTTGCTGCTCGCCACTGTCGGGCGCGTGGCGGGTATCAGCGGGATCGCTGCGGGCAGCCTGCGCGCAGCGGAAGGCGAGCGTGGCTGGCGCTGGGCATTCCTGCTGGGGCTGCTCGCAGCAGCGGGGCTGGTGCTGTGGTGGCAGTCGCTGCCCGAGGCCTCGCCACGTGTGCTGCTGCGCGATGCCTTGCCTGCCTGGCAGTTGATCGGCGCTGGCCTGCTGGTGGGCTTCGGCACGCGCCTGGGGAGTGGTTGTACCAGTGGTCATGGCGTCTGTGGCATGGCCCGCGGCTCGAAGCGCTCGCTGCTGGCAGTGCTGGTGTTCATGGCCTGCGCGATGCTGACCACGTTCCTGGTCCGTCACGGCGGAGGCCTGGCATGAGTCGCGCGGTCGTGGCCGCCGCTACGGCGGGTGCGCTGTTCGGCGCGGGACTGGCGCTTTCGGGGATGACCGACGCGCGTCGCGTACTCGGCTTCCTCGATGTGGCCGGTGATTTTGATCCAACGTTGATGTGGGTGCTGGGCTCGGCACTGCTGGTCAGTGCCGTCGGGCAGCGCTGGGTACTGCGACGCGCGCAGCCGTGGTTCGCGCTGCGCTTCCAGCTACCCAGTGCACGTGATGTCGATGCTCGCCTGCTGCTGGGCGCTGCACTGTTCGGTATCGGCTGGGGATGGGCTGGTTACTGCCCCGGACCGGCCATCGCCGGGCTGGCTGCCGCATCGCGTGAAGCGCTGTGGTTCGTGCCTGCCATGGTGGTGGGCTTCTGGCTGCACGATCGCTTCGTGCGCTGAGGCTTCACCCCTGTGTCACCATGGATCGGGTCAGATCGACGGACCACGGGGAAAGGAGCGTAACGACATGGCACGGATGAAGTGGAAGGGAAAGGCAATGCTGGCCATGGCGCTGGCATCTGCGATCACGCCGGCACTGGCCTGCACGCGTGCGGTGTATCGGGGCGACAACGGCGATGTGATCACTGCGCGCTCGATGGACTGGAAGGTCGATGTAGCGACCAACCTCTACGTGTTGCCGCGTGGCATCGCACGCACCGGCCTGGCCGGTCCGAAATCGCTGGCCTGGACTGCGCGCTACGGCAGCGTGGTGGCCACCGGCTACGACGTGTCGACCACCGATGGCATGAACGAGAAGGGGCTGGTGGCCAACCTGCTGTGGCTGGTGGAATCGGAGTATCCGCAGCAGCGTGGCAACAAGCCGGGACTGGCGATCTCGCTGTGGGCGCAGTATGTGCTGGACAATTTCGCCACCGTGGACGAGGCGGTCGCGGCGCTCAAGCGTGAGCCGTACTCGATCGTCACCGACAAGGTGCCGGGCGAAGACCGCCAGGCGACGCTGCACCTGTCGCTGTCCGATGCCACCGGCGACAGCGCCATCGTCGAGTACATCGGCGGTCGCCAGGTGATTCACCATGACCGCCGCTATCAGGTGATGACCAACTCGCCGATCTTCGAGCAGCAGCTGGCCCTCAACAGCTACTGGCAGCAGATCGGCGGCACGGTGATGCTGCCGGGCACCAACCGCTCCGCCGATCGTTTCGCGCGCGCCTCGTTCTACATCAACGCCATTCCCAAGGCCGAAGATCCGGTGGAGGCGCTGGCCAGTGTGTTCAGCGTGATCCGCAATGCGTCGGTGCCGTATGGCATCACCACGCCGGGTGAGCCGAACATCTCATCCACGCGCTGGCGCACGGTGGCCGATCACAAGCGGCGGCTGTACTTCTTCGAGTCGGCGTTGACCCCGAACACCTTCTGGGTCGATCTGAACAAGGTCGATTTCGGCGGCCAGGTGCTCAAGCTCGATCTTGGCAAGGACCAGCGCAATACCTTTGCCGGCGATGCACTGGGCCAGTTCGTGCCCAGCGCACCGTTCACCTTCCTGGGCGTCGACGGTTAGTTCGACGCCTGGCTGGAGGCCGGGTAGACCGCCTGGATCGTGCAGCTGCCGCGGGTGTACTGCGGCAGTGGGGCGATGCTTTCACCGCGCAGATCGTCTGTCTCGAACTCGGCAGTCATGATCCGATCGCCGGGATTGCCACAGATCAGGCCGTTCTGCAGGCCCGAGTGGAAGCTCAGCTGCGGCGCACGGTCGAGCTGGCGGCAGTGGCTGCCGAGTTCGACCCGGTAGTAGCGGTGGCCGCCATTGCGGCGCGGATTGGTCTCCACCAGCATGCCCTGCGGGTCGGATGACCAGGCACGCACGTTGCGGGTGGCAAAGCAGTACGACGGTGAGCCGCCGAAGCTGCGGCGGATTTCCCTGAGCTCGCGGATGGTCACGGCGGGCAGGGTAGCCGTGCGCAGGCGGTCGCTGTCGCGGGCGACGCTGGCGTAGTCGCGATCCTGCAGCGGGGTGACCGCACTGACGGCGCAGCGGCGGCCGTCGACCACGACGCGTTCGCTGGGACGACCACAGGCCCAACCGGTAGGTGCTTCCAGCTTCAGCGAGGTAGCACCGCGGACGCCGGGGCAATCCTCGCTGAAGTCGATGCGATAGGCCTGTCCGGAGGCGGCGCGCAGTGCGATCGAGCGCGGTGATGCCTGCTCCACTTCCTGCACGCCGACCGCGTCCATGCAGTGCGGGGCCGGGGGCGTACGCTCCTGTGCGGACGCCGAAGCTGCGAGCGCCAGGCCGAGGCTGCTGGCGAGCACCAGTGACACCTGCCGATGGGTCATGTCCTGCACTCCCTGCGTTGGATGACGGATCGACTATAGCAGCGGTTTGCACGGCCGTTGCTACACGCGCACACTGCGCGGATGGGCGCCATCTTCCATCTGCGGCACTACGGCCAGGCCACCGGCCTGGACCGCCATGACTACGCGCAGTGGGTGCTGCCGCTGCAGGGCGAACTGCACTTCGAGATGGAAGGCCGCGGTGGCCGCCTGGACCTGCTGCAGGGGGTTTTCGTTGCGGCCGGCGAAGCGCATGACCAGATGGCCGATGGCCCGAACGGTTTCGTGATCGTCGATTGTCCTCCCGGCGTGCTTGATGACGGCACGCAGGAGCATCTGTGCCGGCAGCGCTGGCTGCACCTGCCGCATGCGCTGCGACAACGCCTGGCGGGCGTGCAGGACGGGCAGCCGATGCCGGCCCTGCTGCCGCAGCTGCTGCAGGTATTTGCACCGGCCGGCAGTGGCGCGCGCATGCAGGGACTGTGTGCGGCAGTGCAGGCCGATCCGGGCCAGGCGTGGCCGGTGGCGCGCATGGCCGCGTCTGTCGGGGTCAGCGAGAGCCGGTTGCACGCGCTGTTCCAGCGTGAGTTCGGGCTCAGCCCCCAGGCATGGCTCAGTGCATGCCGGTTGCGTTGGGCCAAGCACCAGCTGCGCTCCAGCACGGCGCCGATCAGTGATATCGCGCTGGCCGCAGGCTATTCCGAGCAGAGTGCACTGACCCGCGCGCTGCGCCGTGAGTGTGGGCAGACCCCGGCCGCGTGGCGCAGGAACGCCGGACTGTAGCGTCGAGCCATGCTAGACGGCTTCTGCACCGACCACCTCGCGAACGGCAGTCGAGCATGGCTCGACGCTACAAAGGCGGGAGGGCAGTAGCCTCGGTCAAGAGCGCCCAGCGGCCAGCGCTTACACTGCGCGGCCTGTTCTCTCCCCCCGAAGAACCCGAATGCGCAACAACCCGATGGCCCTGGGCATCGCCAATGGCGTTGCCGCTGGCGCGCTGTGGGGCGTGGTCTTCCTCGCGCCCGCCGTGCTGCAGTCGTTCAATGCCCTGCAACTGTCGGCCGGCCGCTATCTGGTCTACGGTCTGATCGCTGTAGCCCTGCTGCTGCCGCGCTGGAAGCGGCTGGCACCACGGCTGGGCCGCGCCGAGTGGATCGGCCTGTTGTGGCTGAGCCTGGCCGGGAACCTGGTGTACTTCCTGCTGCTGGCGACGGCGGTGCAGTGGGCCGGCGGTGCGGCGGCGTCCTTGATTGTCGGCCTGATTCCGGTGGTGGTGACCCTGGTCGGTGTGCGCGAGCAGGGCGCGGTGCCGCTCAAGCAGCTGCTGCCGGCACTGGGCCTGTGCGTGCTGGGCGTGGCACTGGTTGGCTGGGAAGCACTGATGTCTGAGCACCTCGCGACACCGTGGCGGCAGCGCCTGATCGGCCTGCTGTGCGCGTTCGGCGCGCTGTTCTCGTGGGCGTTGTACTCGATCGGCAACAGCCGCTGGCTGGCGCGCCGACCGGATCTGTCCAGCCACGACTGGTCGCTGCTGACCGGTGTCACCACCGGCGGCCTGGCTCTACTGCTGGTGCCGATGGCCTTCATCGGCCACACCGGCGGGCACACGGCGGCGCAGTGGGGTGGTTTCTGGGCGATCAGCGCAGGTGTGGCGGTGGTCGCCTCGATCCTTGGCAATGCGTTCTGGAACCGTGCCAGCCGCCTGCTGCCGCTGACCCTGACCGGCCAGATGATCGTGTTCGAGACCCTGTTCGCGTTGCTCTACGCATTCGCCTGGCAGCAGCGCTGGCCCTCCCTGCTCGAAGCGCTGGCGATCGTGTTCCTGGTGGCCGGCGTGATG
Source organism: Stenotrophomonas sp. TWI1409 (assembly GCF_039673015.1). NCBI lineage: Bacteria > Pseudomonadati > Pseudomonadota > Gammaproteobacteria > Lysobacterales > Lysobacteraceae > Stenotrophomonas > Stenotrophomonas sp. TWI1409. The sequence continues at coordinate 5,207 of NZ_JBDJKU010000002.1, read as the reverse complement.
CTGTGCGCGCATGCGCATCGCACGCCCCGCGCGATCGCCGAACATGCCGGCTGAATGCGGCCGTCAAGCATACTGATGGCCGCTTTGTCTCAGATGCAACCAAATGTCGGCACGTTGGCCGATGATCGCGGCAACGACTTTTTGCACCGCAGCACTTGACAGCGGCCCGGCGCCCGGTGTTTTCTGTGCGTCATGGTTCTTGATGCCGCCCACGCCAGCCTGATCGCCCCCGCTACTGCGGGCCGTTCGACTGCGCCGGTCGCCACCACCACCATTACCATTACCACCACCGTCACCACTGCCCTGGTGCGGCCCGTCGTCTTCGTGTAACTCCCGAAAACCACGGCCCCGCACCATACAGGTGGCGGGGAAACTCGACACCTGCATGCGACGGGGCCTCCTACCGAGGTCTGCATGTCTTCCCACGCCCCCGCTCATCCCGTTGCCCCGGCCGATCTGGCTGCACCGTCCATCGTCGTGCACAAGTTCGGCGGCACCTCGGTGGCCGATGCCGAACGCTACCGCCATGTTGCCGGCCTGCTGCTGGCCCGCCCCGAATCGCTGCAGGTCACTGTCGTCTCGGCGATGAAGGGCGTCACCGACGCACTGATCGATCTGGCCCAGCTGGCAGCCAAGGGGGACGAAGGCTGGCGCGAGGCCTGGCATGCGCTGCGCGCGCGCCATCGTGGCGCCGCTGTGGCGCTGCTGGGCGAGCAGGTGGGCGAGACCGTCGAATGGATCGACGCCCGCTTCGATCAACTGGCCGACGTGCTGGCAGCGTTGGCGGTGATCGGCGAGCTGCCACGCGAAGTACTCGACCGCGTGCAGGGCCTGGGCGAAGTGTTTTCCGCGCAGCTGCTCGGCACGCACCTGCAGGCGCTGGGCGCAGACTGTGCAGTGCTGGATGCGCGCGACGTACTGGTGGTGGGGCATGGCGAACTGGGCGTGGATGTCGACTGGGAAGCCAGCGCCGACCGCCTGGCCAAGTGGCGCCTGCAGCATCCGCAGCCACGCCTGGTCGCTACCGGCTTCGTCGCCCGTGACCGTCATGACCGCATCACCACGCTCGGCCGCAACGGCAGCGATTACTCCGGCGCGATCTTCGCCGCGCTGTTCAACGCCGATGAACTGCACATCTGGACCGATGTCGACGGCGTGCTGTCGGCCGACCCGCGGCTGGTGCCCGAGGCGGTGCAGCTGGAGTCGCTGAGCTACGACGAGGCCTGCGAGCTGGCTTATTTCGGCGCCAAGGTGGTGCACCCGCAGACGATGTCGCCGGCGATCCGCCTCGGCCTGCCGATCTTCATCCGCAATACCTTCCAGCCGGCGCATCCGGGGACGCGCATCAGTGCCGAGCGCTCGCCGCGTGGGCCGGTGAAGGGCCTGACCCTGAGCCCCGGCTTGGCCCTGTTGAACCTGGAAGGCACCGGTCTGATGGGCGTGCCGGGCACTGCAGAGCGCGTATTCGCCGCCCTGCGCCAGGCGCAGGTGTCGGTGGTGATGATCTCGCAGGGTTCGTCGGAACATTCGATCTGCTGCGTGGTGCGTGCTGCTGAAGCCGGCCGTGGCCGCGAAGCGCTGCTGCATGCGTTCGCGCATGAGCTGTCGGTGGGCCAGGTGCAACGCGTGCAGGTCAGCGAGGGCGTCAGCGTGCTGGCCGCGGTCGGTGACGGCATGGCCGGCCAGCCCGGTGTGGCCGCACGTCTGTTCGAGGCGCTGGGCCGTGCGCAGGTGAACATCCTGGCGATCGCGCAGGGCTCGTCCGAACGCAACATTTCGGTGGCGGTGGACAGTGCCGATGCCACCCGCGCCCTGCGCGCCGCGCATGCCGGCTTCTGGCTGTCGCCGCAGACCTTTGCGGTCGGTGTGATCGGGCCGGGCAACGTCGGTGCCGCACTGCTGGATCAGCTGCTTGCCGCACGCCCGCAGCTGCTGGCCAAGGCCAATGTGGATCTGCGCCTGCGCGCGCTGGCCTCGCGTTCGCGCATGCGCCTGGAAGTGGATGGCCTGCACGCCGACTGGCGGGAGGCCTTGCGCGAAGCGGGCGAGTCCAGCGATCTGGATCGTTTCACCGAACACCTGCTGGCCGCCCACCTGCCGCATGCGGTGGTGATCGACTGCAGTGGCAGTGCCGAGGTGGCCGAGCGTTATGAGGGCTGGCTGGCGGCCGGCATCCATGTGGTCACCCCCAACAAACAGGCCGGTGCCGGGCCGCTGCCGCGTTACCAGCGCATCCGTGCTGCAGCGGCGGCCAGTGGCGCGCGCTTCCGCTACGAGGCCACGGTCGGCGCGGGCCTGCCGGTGATCACCACGCTGCGCGATCTGGTCGATACCGGTGACGAGGTGCTGGCGATTGAAGGCATCTTCTCCGGCACGCTGGCCTGGCTGTTCAACCGCTTCGATGGCAGCCAGCCGTTCTCGCAGCTGGTCGCGCAGGCGCGGTCGATGGGCTACACCGAGCCGGACCCGCGCGATGATCTTTCGGGTGTGGATGTGGCGCGCAAGCTGGTGATCCTCGCCCGCGAAGCCGGCCACGCGCTCAGCCTTGAGCAGGTTGAAGTGGAAAGCCTTGTGCCGGCGCTGCTGCGCGAGGGCAGCGTGGATGCCTTCATGGCGCGGCTGGGCGAGTCCGACGCCAGCCTGCTGCAGCGCCTGCAGGACGCGCGGGCGCGGGGGGCGGTGCTGCGCTATGTGGCACGGCTGGGTGCCGACGGCGCCTCGGTCGGCCTGCAGGAACTGCCGGCCGATCATGCCTTCGCCAACCTGCGGCTGACCGACAACGTGGTCCAGTTCCGCACCCGCCGTTACTGTGACAACCCGCTGGTGGTGCAGGGGCCGGGCGCCGGCCCGGAAGTCACCGCGGCCGGTGTGTTTGCCGACCTGCTGCGGGTCGCGGCCGGTGAAGGAGCGCGCCTGTGATCGCACGTGCGTTCGCGCCTGCCTCGGTGGCCAACGTGGCGGTGGGCTTCGATATTCTCGGCCATGCCATTGCCGGCATTGGCGATACCGTGAGCGTGCACCGTATCGATGAGCCGCTGGTGCGCATCGAGGCGATCCGCGGCAGTGCCGTCGAGTTGCCGCTGGATGCCGCCGGGAACACTGCGGGTGCTGCGTTGATGTCGCTGCGCGCAGGGCTGGGCCTGGACTTCGGTTTCGTGGTGGAGATCGACAAGGGCATTCCGTTCGGTTCCGGCATGGGCGGTTCGGCAGCGTCGAGTGTTGCGGCGCTGGTCGCCGCCAACGCGCTGCTGGATGTGCCGCTGTCGCGCGAGGCGTTGTATCCGTTTGCGCTGGATGGCGAGGCGGTGGCCAGTGGTGGCCGCCACGGTGACAACGTGGGGCCGCTGCTGCTGGGTGGTCTTGCGCTGTGCACGGCCGACCGGCTGCTGCCGATTCCGGTGCCGGCTACCTGGCACAGCCTGCTGGTGCATCCGCATGCGGTGCTGGAAACACGCCGCGCACGCCAGGCCCTGCAGGGCAGCTATGCGCTGGGCGAGTTCGTGGCGCAGAGCGCGAACCTCGCACTGGTGCTCAGTGGTTGCCATCGCAGCGATGCCGCACTGGTGCGCGCGGGACTGCGCGACGTGCTGGTGGAGCCGCGCCGGGCCGGATTGATTGCCGGCTTCGAAGCCGCACGTGATGCGGCGCTGTCGGCCAATGCAATGGGCGCGGGCATTTCCGGTGCCGGTCCCAGCGTGTTCGCCTGGTTCGAGGATGCCGACCAGGCGCGTACCGCCGCCACACCGGTGCAGGCCGCATTTGCAGCCGCAGGTTTTGACAGCGATGCCTGGGTGTCACCGCTGGATGCACCGGGAGCCCGCTTGTGCTGAATCCTACCCCTTTACTGGATACCGAACCCATGCAATTTGTTTCGACCCGCGGCCAGTCTCCGGCCGTTGGCCTCAGCGCGGCGATCGCCGCCGGATTGGCGCCCGATGGCGGGCTGTATGTTCCGCAGATGCTGCCGGCGCCACGTGAGCTGCAGGCCGGCGCGACGCTGGCCGATACCGCCGCCGATCTGCTGATGCCGTTCTTTGCTGGCGACGCGCTGGAGTCTGCTCTGCCATCGATCTGTCGCGACGCCTTCGACTTCCCGGTCCCGCTGCGCGCTCTCGGCGATGGTGACCACGTGCTGGAGCTGTTCCATGGGTCGACGGCGGCGTTCAAGGACATCGGCGCGCGCTTCCTGGCCGGTACGCTGTCGCGGCTGCAGGCCGGCAAGGACCGCGATCTGACGATCGTCGTCGCCACCTCCGGCGATACCGGTGCCGCCGTTGCGGCGGCCTTCCATCGCCAGCCCGGCGTGCGCGTGGTGGTGCTGTATCCGGATGGCCGCGTATCTCCGCGCCAGGCGCATCAGCTCGGTTGTTTCGGCGACAACATCCAGGCCCTGCGCGTGGCCGGTGCGTTCGACGATTGCCAGGCGATGGTCAAGCAGGCACTGGCTGATCGCGAACTGCAGGCGCAGGTGCCGTTGAGCTCGGCCAACAGCATCAGCCTGGGCCGACTGCTACCGCAGATGAGCTATTACGCGCATGCGGCGTTGAGCCACTACGCGGCGCATCGTCGCCGGCTCAATCTGGTGGTGCCGACCGGCAACCTGGGCAATGCGATGGCGGCCGTGCTGGCGCGCGCGCTGGGCGTGCCGATCGGTCAGATCGTGCTGGCCACCAATGCCAATGCCGTGCTGCCGGTGTACTTCAATGGCGGCGACTACCAGCCGCAGGCCAGTGTGGCGACGGTGGCCAATGCAATGGACGTGGGTGCGCCGAGCAACTTCGAGCGACTGCGCTGGCTCTACCACGGCGACGACGCGGAACTGCGTGCTGCGTTCCGCGCGTTCGCGGTGGATGACGTGACCATCCGCGCGACGATTGCGGCGGCGCATGCCAGCAATGGCGAGCTGTTCTGCCCGCACACGGCGACCGCGGTGAAGGTGCTGCAGGACCTGCGTGCGCGTGGTGCCAAGGGCGACTGGGCGGTGGTGGCCACGGCGCATCCGGCCAAGTTCGAGGCCGTGGTCGAGCCGCTGATCGGCGAAACGGTGGCGGTGCCGCCTGCACTGGATGCGTTGCTGCAGCGGCCGGCGCACGCCGAACCGTTGGCGGCCGATTACGCGGCATTGCGTGAGGTACTGCTGCGCTGAGCGGAGAGGGACGCGGTTGCCGGCCAGCGGCCGGCACTACCCGTGCTGCGTTATCTGGTAG